>JAFGJK010000040.1 GCA_016929135.1 Spirochaetota bacterium
ACAGGGCCCTGGAAAAGGCGATGATGTCCAGCGAGCCGTCGAGCCCCTCCACCGTGGCGATGGCGTATTTCTGGCCCGACTTCTGCGCCATCTTCTTCTCCACGCCTGCCAGTAGCCCCACCACCGACACGTTTTTGCCGTTCTGCTCCTCCGTGAGCTCCGCCAGGGAGATGGTGGAGAAGAGGCGTATCTCCTTCTCGAACCGCGCCAGCGGGTGCCCGGAGATGAACAGCCCCAGTACCTCCTTCTCCCGCACCAGCCGCTCGTTCTCGGGCCACTCGCTCACCGCGGCCAGGTCGACGGCGGCCGCATCCGGAGACTGCGCCGGCCCGCCGCCGAAAAGGTTCCCCTGCCCTGAGGCGCGGTCCTCCTGGAGCTTCCGGGCAGTGTCGATCAGCGTCTCCACCGAGTGGAAGAGCTGCGCCCTGTTCCGGTGGATCTCGTCGAAGGCCCCCGCCTTGATGAGCGATTCCAGCACCCCCTTGTTCACCACCATGAGATCCACCTGCTCCAGGAAATCCCTGAGGCCCCGGAAGCCGCCGCCCCGCTCCCTGCAGGAGACGATGTTCTCGATGGCCCTCTCTCCGAGCCCCTTGATGGCCCCGAGGCCGAACCTGATGGCCTTCCCCTCGATGGTGAAATCGAAGTGGCTCTTGTTGACCGAGGGGGGGAGCACCTTGATCCCGGCGGCCCTGCAGTCGCCGATGTACTTCACCACGTCCTCCTGCTTGTCCGGCTGTGCAGAGATGAGGGCCGCCATGTACTGTATGCGGTAGTGGGCCTTCAGGTAGGCGGTCTGGTAGGTCACCATGGCGTAGGCGGCGGAGTGGGACTTGTTGAAGCCGTACTCGCCGAACTTCTTTATCATGTCGTAGAGGTTCTCGGCAAGGGAGCGATCGATCTTGTTCTTCTCCGCCCCCTTCAGAAACTTCTCCTCCAGCTCGTTGATGATGTCGATCTTCTTCTTCCCCATGGCCTTCCTGAGGCGGTCAGCCTCGGGGAGGGAGAACCCGGCGATCACCTGGGAGATGAGCATCACCTGCTCCTGGTAGACCACCACGCCCAGGGTGTCCCCCAGCACCGGCTCCAGCGAGGGGTGCGGGTAGTTGATGAGCTTCGGGTTCCGCTTCCTCTTTATGAAATCGTCGGTCATGCCGGACTTCAGCGGTCCCGGGCGGTAGAGCGCCTCGATGGCGATAATGTCCTCGAAGGTGGTGGGCCCCAGGCGCTTCAGCACGTTCTGCATCCCCGGGCCTTCAAGCTGGAACACCCCCATGGTATCCCCCTGCTGCAGCAGTGAGTAGGTCTTCCTGTCGTCCATGGGGAGGCTGTTCAAATCCATCTCCTTACCGGTGGTCTCCTTTATCAAGGCCAGGCACTTCGTGATAATGGAGAGGTTCTTCAGCCCCAGGAAATCCATCTTCACCATGCCCGCCTGCTCCAGCGTCTTCATCTCGAACTGGGTGGAGACACTCCCGTCTTTCGGATCCATGTAAAGGGGGACGTAATCGGTAAGGGGCCCGCGGCTGATCACCACGCCGGCGGCGTGCTTGCCGGCCGAGCGCACCAGCCCCTCGAGGCGGAGCGATATGTCGATGAGCCTCTTCCCGGTCTCGTCGTTTTTGTAAAAATCCATGAACTCCCGCGAGTTGGCCATCGCCGTGTCGAGCCTGTCCTCGTCGATGAGCTTGCTGATCTCGTTGGCCCTGCCGAAGGGGATATCCAGCGTCCTCGCCACGTCCTTGATCACCGCCTTCGACTTCATCTTGTTGAAGGTGATGATCTGGCTGACATGGTCGTCGCCGTATTTCGACTTCACGTAATCAATGACCTCCTCGCGCCGGTCGGCGCAGAAGTCGATGTCCATGTCCGGCATCTCGTTCCTGTCCGGGTTCAGGAACCGCTCGAAGAGGAGGTTGTACCTCAGGGGATCCAGCGCGGTGATGCCCAGGCAGTAGGAGACGATGGATCCCGCGGCGGAGCCCCTCCCCGGTCCCACCGGGATCTGACGGTTCCTTGCGTAGTTGATGAAGTCCCACACGATCAGGAAGTACCCCGAGAAATGCATCTTCGTGATCACCGAGAGCTCGTAGTCGAGACGTCTATTCACCTTCTCCGGGATGGGGGCGCCGTAGCGCCGGTGCGCCCCCTCCGTCACCAGATGGCGCAGGTAGGTATCCAGGTTGAATCCCTCGGGGACCTCGAAGTTGGGAAGGATCGGCTCTCCCAGCTTCAGCTCCAGCTCGATCATCTCGTAGATGCGGTGCGTGTTGAAGAGGGCGTCCGGGAAGTCCGGGAAGAGACGGTACATCTCCTCGGGCGACTTGAAATAGAACTGGTCCGAGGAGAAGCGCATCCTGTCGCTGTCGTTCACGGTCTTGCCGGTCTGGATGCACAGGAGCACCTCGTGGGGGAACGAGTCCTCCCTGGTGAGGTAATGGGCGTCGTTGGTGGCGATGAGGGGGAGCCCCGTCTCCCCGGAGATCTTCACCAGCTCCGCGTTCACCGTTTTCTGCTCCGGGATCCCATGATCCTGCATCTCCAGGTAGAAGTGGTCCTTCCCGAAGATCTCCGCATAGGTTCCCGCCAGCCTCCTGGCCTCGTCGGGCCTGCCCCTCAGGATGCTCACGGGGATCTCGCCGGAGAGGCAGGCGCTGGAGCAGATGAGGCCCCCGGAATGTCCGGCCAGCACCTCCAGGTCGATCCTGGGCTTGTAATAGAAACCCTCGGTGTAGCCTATGGAGGAGAGCTTGATGAGGTTCCTGTAGCCCGCCTCGTTTTTCGCCAGCAGAATCAGGTGGTAGGCCTTCTCCTTCCCGCCGTCGCGTACCGATTCCCGCTTCAGTCGCGATCCCGCGGCGACGTAGAATTCCTGGCCGATGATGGGGGTGATACCCTTCTTTCTCGCCTTCTGGTAGAATTCCAGGGCGCCGAACATGTTCCCGTGGTCGGTCAGCGCCAGGGCCGGCATCCCAAATTCCAGGGCCTTGTCGATCATCCTGTCGATGGGGATGGCTCCGTCAAGGATCGAATAATCCGAATGCGTGTGAAGATGGACGAATTTCATAGCCTGGATTCTCCCTTCTCAGGGGACATAATTTCAAGCATAAATTCATTTTTTTTTCATCCCCCCCACCCTGTGGACAAAAACTGAGATATGGCAGGAAATCCCCTCCGCCGCCATCCAGGAATCCCGGTCATGGGGGAGGTGGTATGCATTTTTCGATGAATGCCCAGATCCGCTGAAAAAAACGCAATTTTTTTATACTTATTTCAATTGACAAAAAGTGCGATAGAAAAAACATGTACATTCATTTCATTATATACTCTTTTGGAGTGAACGATGAACGCCGTGATAGAGGAATACGTGCTCGTTGCAAAGAGATGCCCCTGTTGTGAATCTCTCGTGATGGCGCGGGTGGAACGTGAAGAAAACGGTGAGACCAAATACGACGGTTACCGCTGTTCCCGGTGCAACTGGCAGAGCCCGAACCAGAAGCAGGAGTAACCCTTACCGGCCAATCCCACCGGAAGCGAATCCAGGGCAAGGCCTCCCGGAAAATAATTATTGACGTCCTTCCGAAATACTGGAGAATCGTTACGTCGCAGTGGCCCATTCGGGCCCACGGAGCGAAATCCCGAATAGGAATCGGTGATGATTGATACAAAGCTGCTGGAGATACTGGCATGCCCGGCGTGCCGGGGCGACGTAGAGTACGACGCAAAACATGAAAAGATCATCTGCACCGAATGCGGCAGGCAGTACCCGGTCCGCGAGGGGATCCCGATAATGCTCATCGACGAATCGGAAGAGCCCCCGCGGGTCGATTAAGCTCATCGGCAAGGGCATGATCGCGGGGCGATTCGGTACTCCGTCAAGATTAGAAAACAGTTGCAGGACCGAGAATGTCATTTCGATCTCCGCACGTCGGGGAGAGGAATATTGATCATACATCCGTATCAAAAATGTCTCCTGTCAGCCGCCAGGAGGGCGGCGTGTGCGAGCGTCACAGGATGTGAAAAATCGCCGCACCAGCCGCCAGGAGTGTGCTGTTTGCGACCGGATGTCGCAGCAGCGCGTGCCTCTTTTCGAAATGACGATGAGGCAATTACTATACTATACATTTTCCAGGATGCGCCATGTTTAACACAAAACTACCGCTGCAGAAAATCTTCGCCTACTTTTTCATAGGCTTCATTTCGTTCCTCCTCATCATATTTTTTGTGGGAACCGACATCATTTCCAGTTTCGGCGGACGCTCCGTCGACCCGAACGTGGTCGCCGTGGTGAACGGTCAGAAGATCAACCGCGTCGATTATTTCCGCTATAGCCAGCGGTTCAGGGAACAGGATATACAGGGGAAGGAGATGATGATACTGGACAACCTCATCGCCGAGATACTCTTCTACCAGCGGGCCAAGCAGATGGGAATCGAGCCCACCGAGGGACGGGTGATGCGGTTCATTCGGGGCTACTTCAAGGACAAGAATACCGGCACATTCGACGAGGAGACATTCAAGGACTATCTGCAGAAGACGCGCACCAGCATCGCTGATTTCTACCGCAACACCTACAAGGAGGTGGTGAGCGACGAGTTCCGGAGGCTCATCCAGATGGGCTTCGCCCTGACCCAGTCGGACATCCGGACAGAGTACGCCTTTCTCCAGTCCAACTGTCAGGTACAGTACGCCTTCATCGACATGGAGGAGTACAGGAAGAGGGTATCGGCGTCGGTGACAGTAACGGAGCAGGAGCTGAAGGCCGCCATGGAGAAGAACAGGGAGCGCTTCAGCGACGAGGCCACGAACAGGCGCGTGACCAAGGAGAAACTGGAAGAGGAGAAGTTCTCCGCCACAGCCAGCAGTCTTCTGGAGAAAATCAACGCCATGGCGAAAAAGGGGGAGAGCTTCGCACAGGCCGCCGCCCTTCTGGGAGCCCGCACCGGCGTGACCCCGGTATTCACGCTGGGCGAGCCGGTGAAGCAGGGGACCGCGGGCGACCCGGTGCTCACGCAGTTGGAGAAAGCCCCCAACTTCATCGATGAATGCATATTCACTGCGCCCCAGAAAACTTCCAGGGTGCTGGTCACGCCGGGAGGGATCGCCGTGATCACGCCGCTGCAGCTGCAGCTCGCCGCGGGAGAGCCCTCGGATTCGGATTACAACAGGATCTCCGACCGGCTCTCCAGGGTCATCTTCGACTCCGCGTACAACAGAATGATAGGCTCGCTCCGTGAAGAGGCAAAAATCGTAAAAAAATTAAAAACTGATTGATATAATACAAAGCGTATAGTAGCATACTCAGCAATTAATAATTTAAGCGGCGGGACGTACCACATGAACATCAATGCTGAATTTGTTAATCCTTTCCTCGAATCGGCGGGCGCGGTCTTTAAGCAGATCATGAACGTCGACCTCCGCCGCGGCAAGCTGGTGATAAAAGAGAGCCCCGTCCCCTCGCTGGATGTGGCGATAATGATCGGCATCACCGGCGGCGTCACCGGCGAGGTGGTCTACAGCCTGGGCTTCAATATGGTGTACAAGATCGCAAACATCCTTGCCCCGGGGCTTTCGGAGGAGCAGATAAAGCACGAGTACAAGGACATCATCGGCGAGCTGGCAAACATGATCACCGGCAACGCCATGAACCTCTTCGCCAGCTCCGGCAAGACCATCGAGATGACCACCCCGACGGTCATCGAGGGAAAAGACGTCTCCATCACCATGCTGAAGCAGACGACCCTGGGGATCAACCTCTACAGCCCCATCGGCCAGCTGGAGATGAATATCGCCCTGAAGTAGCGCTAGCGCAGCACTGAGCGGGCAGTCTCCTCCTCATCATCAATAACGAAATCCCCGAACACCGAGGGCGCCTCTTTCTGGAGCAGCTTCAGCATGCGCATGCAGACCCGCCGTATCTCCCACTGGGCGCTCTTCTCCAGTCTGAGGGAAAAGACCGCCCGCAGCTCCCGGAAGTTCGCCGAAAAGACGATCTGGCTCTCCAGGGCGTTGGGGAGGATGAACCTTGCGTCCTCCTTCCGGATGCCCATCTCCCTGAGCCTGGCGTAGGCCCTCGCGCATTCTTCCATATAGGTTCTGAAGAGATCCCGTGCGCCGTCATGCAGACGGATCGCGTCGGGTATGATGTAATTGAAATCGCTCTCGTCGACGTAGCGCTGCGACTGCTGGGAATAGCTCGCCAGGCGATGCCGCACCAGCTGGTGGGTGAAGGCGCGGGAAGCCCCCAGTATCCTGAAGCTCGCCGAGGCGTGCTCCAGTATCGAATGGTGCCCGCGGCGTATGCAGGACCTGATGAAGTTCTTCTCGCTGTCGTCCGCGATGCGATCCAGGGAGAGGTAACAGGTGCGGCCCGCCTCCTCGATAAGCTTCTCGGCATTGGGGGTCACGGCGAGCAGCCGCACGTCCGGTTCTGTGATTTCCATGGGATCACCCCGTAACTGTGGAATGTGCCCCAGCGTAGCAGGAAAGGGGATTTATGCAACCGTAAAATGCCGGCGGCGCAGATTTGCCGCCCGGTCAGATCTTCATGCCGGAGAAGCCGAGGAATGCCAGGGCCATGAGCCCGGCGATGATGAAGTTGATCGGCAGCCCCTGCAGGTTCTTGGATATGGGTGCGAGCTCAAGCCGCTCCCGTATCCCCGCCATGATGACCAGGGCCAGGGTGAATCCCACGCCGGCGCCGAAGCCCTGCACCACCGCCTTCAGGAGGCCCATCTCGGCGGTGATGAAGCCGGACTTCAGATTCAGCACCGCCACGCCCAGCACCGCACAGTTCGTCGTGATAAGAGGGAGGAATATCCCCAGGGCATTGTAGAGCACCGGCGATATCTTCTCGATCACCATCTCCACGAACTGCACCAGGGCCGCGATGATGAGGATGAAGGCGATGGTGCTCATGAAGGTGATCCCAAAGGGGACGAGCACAAACTTGTAGACGATGAAGGTGAAGAAGGATGCCAGTGTCATGACGAAGATGACCGCCAGGCCCATGCCGACGGCCGAATCGAGCTTCTTGGAGACCCCCAGGAAGGGGCAGAGCCCCAGCATCTGGGAGAGGACGTAGTTGTTGATCAGGATCGTCCCGATCAGGATCATGAAGAATACTTTCAGTTCCATGGGTCCCTATCCCTTCTTCCTGGAATTGTAGGCGTTCATGCCCCAGAGCATGAACCCAAGGGTGATGAAGGCCCCCGGGGCGATGATCATCATGGAGGAGGGCTCAAATCCGGGGATCACCGTGAGCCCCAGGAGCTTGTTGGCCCCCAGCATCTCCCTGAAGAAGGCGAGCACCGTGAGGGTGAGGCCGAAGCCCAGGCCCATGCCGAGGCCGTCGAGCGTCGATGCCACCAGGCCGTTCTTGGAGGCGAATTCCTCGGCGCGCCCCAGGATGATGCAGTTCACCACGATGAGTGGAATGAAGATCCCCAGCGACTTGTACACCTCGGGCTGGAAGGCGTTCAATGTCAGGTCCACCACGGTCACGAAGGTGGCGATCACGGATATGAAGATCGGTATCCTCAGGTGCGGGGGGACGATCCCCTTGATGAGCGAGATGATGATATTGGAAAAGACCAGAACGAACGTGGCCGCCAGTGTCATCCAGAGGGCGTTCGATACGGACGAGGAGGTGGCCAGCGTCGGGCACAGGCCGATGCCGATCACCAGGATCGGGTTCCTCTCCCATATCCCCTTTACGAATTCATGCCAGTAGTTCATTTCGCAGCCTCCTCTGCCGGCGGCGTAAAGCTCTCCGCGCTCCTCAGCATCTCCATCCCCCGCTCGATGCTCTCCTTCACCGTCCTTGAGGTGATGGTGGCGCCGGTGATGGCGGAGATGGCGTTCTGCTGCTGCAGCTCCTCCTGCATGTCCGGATTCCAGTCCCCCTTCTTCAGGACCTGTATCTTCCTGTTCAGGTCGAGGCCGGCGAACTGCTGCTGGAACCAGGGGACCGTGCTCTCGGGGCCGTTATTGCCCCCCAGGAAAACCCCCGCCAGTGTCTTCTTGCTGGCCAGCTCCTGGCACCGCGCACCGAGGCCCGGCGTCTCGGACTGCAGGACGATGGATATGGCGATGATCCGTCCCGTATCGTCGACCCCGACGATGCTCTGGACCTCGCCGCTGTAGCCCTGCCCCGAGGCGATGAAGGCGTATCCCCTCCGGCTCGTCTTCTCGTCGATCTTCTTCGCCGCCCTCCAGTAGGTGAGCTCCTTTCCGTTTACCGTCACCTTTTTCTCCTCCTCCACGGTGTAGCCCGGGAGCACGGTCTCAAGCGCCCTGGAACGGATATCCCTCTGGAGCTGCGCGATGCGGGGCGCGGTCACCGAGTTCACCAGCGAGAGCACCCAGGCCGATATGAGGGCCACCAATCCCAGTATAAGTGTCGGTTTTACGATGCTGTTCATCATCAGAGCTACCCGTTTATGTGCCGAATACCTTTGGTTTCACGTACCTGTCGATCAGGGGCACCAGGGCGTTCATTATGAGGATCGAGTAGGATACCCCCTCGGGATAGCCGCCCCAGGTCCTGATGACGAAGGTGACGAGTCCGCACCCCGCGCCGAAGATCAGCATCCCCGCGCCGGTCACCGGCGAGGTGACCATGTCGGTTGCCATGAAGAAGGCGCCCAGGAACAGGCCCCCTGAGAGCACCTGGAAGAGCGTGGCGGCGCCCGCCTGCTCGAAGCCGGTCGCGGTGTAGTATATGAAATAGACCGCGGCGACCGTGCCGATGAAGGATACCGGGATATGCCAGGTGATGACCCTGCGCACCAGCAGGATGAGCCCTCCCACCAGAAGGAGGAGCGCCGAGGTCTCGCCGATGACGCCGCCGACGTTCCCGATGAAGAGGGACTTCAGCATCTCCGGCGAAAAGAGCACCCTGTGGAGCGCCTCGGCACCGAGACCGAAATCATGCAGAATCCGGGGACCCTCGCGGACCAGGGTGAGGGGCGTCGCCTGGGTCATGGCGTCGAAGACCTCCGGGGGCAGCCCGAATACGTTGGTGAGGCTCCCGGAGAGCGAATTCAGCTGTGAAAAGCGGTGCCAGCCGGTGGTCATGTGCACCGGCCACGAGGCCATCATGAAGGCCCGGGCGGCCAGTGCCGGATTGAATATGTTGAATCCCAGACCGCCGAAGAGCTGCTTCACGATGATGATGGCGAAGAGGGATCCCGCCACCACCATCCATACCGGCGCATCCGGCGGAACGTTCATCGCCACGAGCAGGCCCGTGATGGCCGCGGAGCCGTCGTGAAAGCTCAGTTTTCTCTTCAGCAGATACTGCGATCCCGCCTCGGCCGCCATTGCGGCAGCGACCGCAGCAGCCATGACTATCAGTGCACGAAGGCCGTTCAGGTACACCGAATAGACCGCGGCGGGCATGAGGGCGGCCACCACGGTCCACATGATGACGGTTACGGAATCCCCGGTCCTGATGTGCGGCGCGCTGGACAGCTTCATGAGTAGTGCCGATTCTTTCTCTGCCATGACCTGATCTACCCGCTATTTCTTTTTCTTTCTCAGCCTGTCCTGGGAGAGCCTCACGAAATGGCTCAGGGGCCGCCGGGAGGGGCACACGTAGGAGCAGGATCCGCACATGATGCAGTCAAACACCGAGAGTCCCTCGGCCAGGTCCAGCCGCCCCACCTCCACCGCGCTGGCGATATCGCAGGGCATCAGGTTCACCGGGCATGCCTTGACGCAGCGGCCGCACTTGATGCACGGACCGAAATCCTCGACGCTCACCTGCTTCTTCGAGAGGAAGAGTATCCCCGAGGTCCCCTTCACCACCGGCATGTCCATGGTATGGACGGTCACGCCGCACATGGGTCCCCCGAAGATGATCTTTTCCGGCTCACCCTTCAGGCCGCCGCACTCCTCAACGATGTCGGCGACGGTCATCCCCAGTCGTATCTTATAGTTCCCCGGCCTGTTGATGAGGTCCCCGGACACGGTGATGTACCGCTCGAAGAGGGGCTTTTTGAACGCCACGGCCTCGCGTATGGCGTAGATGGTCCCCACGTTCTGCACCACCACGCCCACGTCCATGGGGAGCCCGCGGGATGGGACCTTTCTCCTGAGGAGCGAGTATATCAGCTGCTTTTCGGCCCCCTGCGGGTACTTTGTCTTGAGGCCCCGCACCTGGATCCGCTCCTCGATGGCGGCGCCCTTCACGGCGCCGGAGAGCACCCTCAGGGCCCGCCCCTTGTTGTCCTCTATCCCCACGATGGCGTTGGCGATGCCCAGGGCCTTGAGGGTAATCTGGATCCCCTCGACGATCTCAGCGGGGAAGGTCCGCACCAGCACGTCGTCCACGGTGAGATAGGGCTCGCACTCGGCCCCGTTTATGATCAGCGTGTCGATTTTCTTGTCCGGCGGAGGCACGAGCTTCACCGCGGTGGGGAAGGCGGCCCCCCCCAGTCCCACGATCCCGGCGTCGCGGATGCGCTGGATGATCTCCTCCCGGGACATCCCCCTCCAGTCTTCCTTGTCGCGGACTGAGGCCGAGGCGGAGAGGGAACCCTCCATCTCGATCACCACCGCCCTCTGGAGGTGGTACACCGTCGGCACCGTGTCTATGGCCACCACCTTCCCCGGTATCGACGAGTGTACATTGGCGCTCACCGGGCCCTCGGAGGCGCCGATCAGCTGCCCCTCGGTGACGATATCGCCGATATTAACCACCGGCCTGGCGGGCGCACCGGTGTGCTGCTGCAGCGGTATAAAACACTTACTGGGAATGGAGAGATTACTGAACTCGCAGTCCTCTGTGACCTTCTTGCTCTCGGGGGGGTGTATGCCGCCACGAAAGGTGGGACTCATGGCTATACCCCTCTGGTGGAGTATATCTCATCCTTAATAGGCAGTTCTTTGCGAAGGTTCTTGATGTACGGGAACAGGTCCCCTGATTCGGTATAGTACTCGCAGTCATCCATGATGCGCCTGGCCACGGTGAAATACTTGTAGAGCTTCTCTTCACCGGACCTCTTTACCCATTTTTTCTTTAGGCATTTCACCCTGAGAACGTACCTGTCGGGCTCAGATTCGTACTGACGAATGACGATGCAGTTCTGGCAATTGGCACAGAATATCTTTTCTTTAGCCATAGAATGACTCCTTGCGATGTCGGATCTGTTTCCCCAGGCCCGAAATTACACGAAACAACACTTAAAAATACTATGGGATTTCAGTCAAGGTTTTTTTTAATAGATTAATTTCGGGCGTTAATTAATACTGGCAGAGACAGTGAGACGCATTTTATGTCGCCATGAAATATACGGGATCAGAAAATATTTAATTGACTTAATACTCATGAAAGGACTATATTCTATTAATCCCACTCGGACGTGTTCCGTGGGGGATGCGATCAAGAGATGAACAAAAACTCGCTCATACATCCGCAGAATCTTCCCCAGCGGATCGAAGACCCGATATTTCGTGAAATGCCCAGGGACCCGGCGCTCATCGCTGATATGGCCTATGAATTCGTCGAGCTGGGGCAGTATCAGGAGGCCTACGAGTGCTTCTGCTTCGGCATATCCCTTGACGATTCCGATCCGGACCTCCTGAACGGCCTGGGCATCACTCTCTGCGAGATGGGGGAGCTGGAAAAGTCCAGGATCATCCTGGAGCGGTCGGTACGCCTTGATCCGGAGAATTCCATAACGCTGGCCAATCTCGCCGGGGTCTTCTGGGAGATGGGGCAGCTGGAACAAGCGGTCTATTACTATCGGAAATCCCTGGATTTCGACCGGGACATCGAGGAGACTCACCTGAACCTCATCAACTGCTACCTGGAGATGGGGCTCCTCTACATCGCCCTGCTCGCCTGTATTGAATTCAGGAAGCTCTTCCCCGACCATGAGGAGGGGGACGAACTGCTCGATGACATCATCCTGAACCTGGGAATATCGCTCTACTGAGAGCGGCCGATCCTCCGGAGATACTCGGCCGGCCCCTCACCCCGGCGCGATTCCAGGGCATCGGAGACCTCCTTCTCCAGGTCGATCTTCCATTCACCGTCGCCCTTCACCATCCGGCAGGTAAAGGAAAAGCCCACAAGATTCTGCACCGGATGCTCGACGAAGGTGACCGTCACCACGGCGGAATCTCCCGAATCCTTTCTCGAAACCTCCTTCCATCGGGCGCCGGCGCGGAAGGGGAGCAGCATGCCCCCCAGGCGGGATGGCTCGACGCCGTCCTTCGAGGCGGCCCGCTCGATTTCCCTGATGGTGCCGCCGGTGTAGAATTTACTCGCCTCGGCGAATCCCTTCGCCCTGGAGAGCCCCTCGAACACGGATTCGATGGTGCCCGGTGCCGCCCCCCGCTTGCAGCCAGAGGCCAGAAAACAGGCCGCCGCCATCACGATCACGGCAGTGTACCGCATCACTGTTGTTCTCCTCTTCATCACGAGTCGAAAATGTTCCTGTACTGCAGGTTTGTCTTCAGCGTGAAGAAATCGCTGCCGCGCGGCACGTCCCGGAGCCTCGTGAGCATTGTGTCCTTGTCGATCAGGTCAGAGAAGGGGACCGCCTTGATGTCGAAATTGTCGGTCACCGAAACCATGACGCCGAAGAGGCCGTCCATGTAGAACTTGGCGGCGCCGTAGCCGAGCATGCTTCCCATGACCACATCGAAGGCCGACGGATGGCCCGAGCGGATCTCGTAGCCTATCTGCTTCGGCGTTATCTTCACGCTCAGGCCCGTCTTTTCCTGATACCGCTCCTTCACCATGTCCGACAGGAGCGAGGATATCTTGGCCTCGCTCAGGATCAGATTGCCGTGCCTGTCAACGGTCTTCGGCTTCATATCCTCCGGGAGTTTGTCCGCCAGCCCCTCGGAGATGGCGATCACGCCGTAGGGCTTCTGGTCGTTCTCCCGCGTGATGATCACGTCGGTGATGCTGTCCACCAGGGCGTGCAGGTCCAGCACCTCGCCCCGGATATCCTCGGCAGATATCATCAGGATCGATTCCGCGGCGATACCGGCCGCGTAGGTGATCCATCCGGCCTTGCGCCCCATGAGCTCCACAATGAAAAAACTGTCGGTGGCCTGTGCGTCCGCCTTCAGGTTCAGCAGGATCTTGTGCGCCGTGTCCACCGCGGTCCAGTAGCCGAATGTCCATGGGATCCCGTAGTAATCGTTGTCGATCGTCTTCGGGATATGGATCACCGGGAAGCCCAGGTGCCACAGGAAATTGGCCGTCTTCAGGGTATCGTCGCCGCCGATGGATATGAGTGCTCCGATCTGGAGATAATCGAAGGCATCCAGGATGTTCTTCAGCCTCATGTTCTTCTCCAGGTTGTCCAGATCCTCCATCCGCTTCACCTCGCGTCCGGGGTTTGCGCGCGAGGTCCGCAGGAAGATGCCGCTCCTGTTCCTCGCCTTCGTCACCTCATGGGTGATGACATCGTAGTGCAGCCCCTTCCTGAGCTTCGGATTGCTCTTGTTGAAGTCCTGGATGAATTCATACCCGCGGATGATGCCGATTACCGGCACGTGATTGTCAAGAAAATTCAGCGCCACCGCGGATATCACGGCGTTCGAGCTCGGTGCGGGACCCCCGGAAAACAGTACACCCACATTCTTGTGTTTTGGCTTAATCATGGCACGGCTCCGAATGTTACAGTATCAATAATGTACTTCATACGAGAAATGGAGGCAATCATATTTAACCGGCCCAACCAATTCAATACAAATTTATCAAAACCCCCGTTCTATTGAGAAAATACACCGCTCCCCCTGATTCCGGACAGCGGGGCGCCACTGCCGGCCGGAGTCCCCTAAAAAAAGGGGCCGTCCCCCAGGACGGCCCCCCGTTCAGCCGTGGTAACGACTCTTATTTCACCCTGTACCAGAACTGGTTTCTTCCCAGCAGGGAGAAGCCGATGAATCCTCGGACCCGGAGTTTTTTCCCGCCGTTCTGCAACTCCACCAGGCACCGGTAGGTCTTGCCGTTATTGGGATCCATGATATGACCACCGGACCACTTGTTGCTCCCTTCGCTCTTCAGGCCCCACATGATGGTCATGCCCACGAGATGTTTATCCTTGAAGGAGCCGGTGCATTTCGTACAGAGCTTGTCCTTCCCGTCGTTCGGCTCTCCGATGAGCTTCGCGATTGTGCCGTAAAGCTTCCCGTTCGACTCGGTGATGGTGAGATACGATTTCTCCTTTCCCGTTTCATCATCAACGGTCTTCCACATGCCGACCGGCGACTGCTGTGCATAGAGGAACATTGTAATCGAAAAAAAAGCTGCGATTGCCGCAGATATAAAGGCGACTTTTCTCTTCATACAGCAAATCCTCCAAAACTATTTTTTTGAATTTCAATTAATAGAACAGAGGAATGGGGGGCCGTCAAGTTAATTAATAAGGCGGGGGAAAAAAATGGGCTCACTGCTGAGCAGTGCCGCCGCCATAGAGCTTCCCCGCAACATACGCTTGGTGAAGTGAATTTGCGAGCACATACTGCGACGCCACATCGAGATCGTCCCATGTACAGAACTCCGTGCTCTTCCCCCTGATCAGGATGGTGGTCCCCTCGCCGGTATGCAACTGCACCTGGCTGACCGGGAGCAGATCAACACCTGCCTCCCCGACGACCGGCAGGCGCACATCCACGTTCATCAGATTCCCGGGAGCGGTCTCGAGAAGCTCCACGACGAACCGGGAGAGGAGCATCTGAACATCGAAAAGGCGCGTGTCAATTTCGACGATCATGTCATCAAAACGATCACGCTCTCCATGCTGCATCATGACGGCATCACGCACCCTTTCTCTGCAGGCGGTTTTTCCACAGTTCCCTTCGGAATCCGCCCGTGTCCATCCTCAGCAGCCGGTCCTCCTGTGCCGGCGCCCTCCCGGGGACACCGGTCCTTCTGCAGCACTTTTCCACCCCCTGCAGCACCCGGTACAGGTCCTCCAGGAAGAGTCCCTCCAGGGACTTTCCGAATACCACGCCGCAGTCACCGCTGTCGCCGGCGCAGCAGAAATCGCCGCAGATATGGTGTCTCTCGTTGAGATAGACATTGCGAAGTTCCAGGGTATTCCTGATCCCCCTGGCGTGGACCGGGATCTCCGTCACCGAAAGGGGATAGAGCTGCAGCACAGCCCCCTCTCCGGCCTCCGTGATCCGTTCCCTGATCGTCTCCAGCAGCTCCCCCTTCGCCACATCGATGCTCCGCTTAACATTCTCCATATCCACCATGGTGCCTCTCCCCCTCCCATTTAGTGCTGTTCTATTCATCGGTATTATGTCGTCAAAAATTTACAGAATAATTTATCCGAGGGTATCCCAAACGGGACCCGGTCCAGAAGATATCCAGGTTGTTTCGAGGGGTGCGCGCGGGGTATCGGCGGGGAGCCGAACCGGGAGTATGTCCTGAATATGAAAAAAGCGGGTATTCCCCGCTTTTCCCGTTGCACCGCACGGTTCACCGTACGGTGAGATGCCGCGAGAGGGAGTCGAACCCTCACAGGCAATTGCCTACTAGACCCTGAACCTAGCGCGTCTACCAGTTCCGCCATCGCGGCGATTTATGACCTTGTCCGGCTTTTGATCCCTTTTGTCAATTTTTTTTTCAAGTCCGCGTCCGCGGCAGAAAATATTTGCATCCACTCACTCACCGTACCTGTGTATGGATACCACCATCAGTTTTTTCTGCTCGTCATCGACCTTGAGAGAAACCTCCTCACCGGCCTTTTTCCCCATAAGCGTTTTTGCGATGGGGGATCTGTATGAGAGTATGCTCTGTTCGAAATCGGCGTCCCAAGGCCCCAGAATGGTGTAGGCCTTGATGCTTCCCGTCTCCGTTTCCCTGACCTCGACGGTCGTGCCGATCCCCACGAAATCGGTCGATATCTTCTGCCGGTCCAATACGTCAGCCCTCTTCAGCTCTTCGTCGAGCTTCTGAATGGAAAGCTCCAGTGTCTGCTGCTTCTCCATGAGGGCATTGTATTCCACGTTCTCCCTGAGATCCCCGGAGGGGTCTGACACGATGGCGAGTTCCTTGGTGAGCGCCACCAGCTCAACGTTTGCCAGCCGTTCCAGCTCGGCCTTCATCTTGTCGTACCCTTCCTTCGAAACGATGAGCTTTTCCGAGAACACGGCATCCGACTCCTCGACCCGCTGCGCCTGATCGAGCTGGTAGTCCGGGTGGACCGATTTAATCGCGGCCTTGAACCTCTCCTTGTGAGAATCCTCTGCGAAGGACACATGATTCAGCAGGTCATAGATCTTTCCCAGCAGGGGTGTCCCGGTTTCCCTGACAATGTTCTTCAGGATCTCCCCATCGCCGCCGAAGAGAACGTCCATTGTCATGTTCTTCAGCCTGTTCCCCTCGATCTCAATCTTCTTGAGCTCGTTCATCAGCCTGAAAAAACCGATAGTCAGCGAATCCCTGGAGTAATCCAGCCAGTCGTAATCCCATGTTCTGCTGAAGAGGTTCCTTGCAACCCATATGTAAATCTCGGGAAACTGCTTCCCCGCGGAGATGACCCGGTTGATGAAGGTGTTGATCACGGTATACTGATGGGTCTGCATCAGTATGTTGATGATGTACCGGTGAATCCGCAGCGGCGTTTCGAACAGCAGCTCCAGCAGTATGTGCGGCCAGTCCTCCCGTGCCTCCTGGATGAGGTTCACCAGCTCCTTTTTATAATCATAGGAGCTGATCTTCATCGAGATAATCGGCAGCTCGGCGCTCTCCCGGATAACGGTAATCACCTTTGACCGTATCGGCTCCAGCTTGAGCTTTTTCGCATCGACGAACTTTATCATCCCGGTGAGGATGAAGTATGACAGAATCTGCTTCGTCGTGGAATCGCCCTTCAGCTGATCGGAAAAATAATCGATCAGATACTGCACCAGATTCGACCCCTCGTCGGGCTCAATATTGTTGATGAACTCGATCGCCAGGTCAAGCTTCACGCTGAATGAACCGGGTTTGTTGAAGTTGTCCAGCAGCTCGTCGGCGAAGGTGACCGGCTTGTCCCTCATCACGACCAGGTCCTTCTTTTTGTCGGAGAAGCCGAAGCGGGGATCCTTCTTGATCATGGTTCTGGCCCTGCTCCACCATTTCGACCAGTTCTTCTCCTCGACATACTTCGGAATCAACTCTTTCCTGATGTCGGAGAGGACCATACTCCCACCGAAGCTCTTGATAAGGATCTCGAAAAACGTCATGAAATCATCCTCGAAGAGGCTCCTCACCGCCTCGGCGTCCTCATACTCCTGCACGTAGATATGGTCCCGGTTGATCGGCATCAGCGACTGGAGGGCCATCTTGATCGACATCTTGTGCATCTGCTTGTTCGGGAAATTGATGATGATGGACTCGCTGTCGATATCCTCGATCTTGCCGAGCTTCCAGGTGATGTGGTACGCGTAGTTCCCCTTGTCGAATACGATGTTCTTCTCGAAATCCTGAATGGCGTACTTCACCGGGGCCTTGAAGTTGTTGATCCGCGACAGTTTCATGAACTGCTCGAACTGAGAGTGGTTCCCGTACTTCAGCTTGTAGAGCCGCACCAGTTCCTTCCTCGTCTGCAGATCCTCCGGCTTGTAATCAAGTATCTTTTTAATGATCTCGATGGACTGGTCCGGATTCTCGTCATCCTTGTACTTCATCAGCAGCGTCTTGAGCAGGCTGGCGGCCAGGTCGTGCTGCTTCGACTCAACCAGGAGGCGCTCGATCCT
The DNA here is from genome assembly GCA_016929135.1 of Spirochaetota bacterium. Classification (GTDB taxonomy): domain Bacteria; phylum Spirochaetota; class UBA4802; order UBA4802; family UBA5550; genus JAFGJK01. The sequence goes on from JAFGJK010000040.1 coordinate 17,719, forward strand.
CTCGAAAAAGGCGATGTCCTCCCACGAAACGCTCACCAGCTTGTTCCACAGCACCGCGATTTCATCGTACTGCTGGTTCTTGATGAACCCCTCGATGGAGAGCTTCATATAGTAAATGCTCTTGTCCTGGTCCTCATCCACTATGGCAAAGGCGAGCTTCTTCGCGACATCGGCGTCGAACCTGTCGATCTTCATAAGGCTCTCGAGCACCGGGATCGCCTCCTTGCTCCTCCCGAGGCGCTCCAGACTCAGGGCAAAGGCCCTGAGGGCGTTGCTGTTTTCACCGTACTCCAGTACCTTCTCCGCGATTATCTCCACGATCGCCCACTTGTGGCTGTCCACGAAAATATCGAGCAGCCGACGGAGCTGCTTGGCGTCCTCGATATTGTCGTTGTGGTATCCGATCAGCCCGACCAGATACATCGACGTGATGGAGTCCTGGCGATCGGCAAGGTTCGATTTGCACGCATCAATCGTCTCCTGAATCAGCCCCTCAGAGACGATTGATATGAAGAGATCGTCGAGGATCTTGAACTTCGATATTCCGATATCCTTCGGCTCGATCCTCCCCCACATCTCCTCTTTGAACAGGGAATCGAGTTTACCCAGTATTTTTTCCCTTGCCATGTTCCTATCCTGTTTTTATGTATTTTCAATAGAAAAAATACCCACCTCTCAGGAGGATGGGTATTTTCAATATACTAATATGTATTAGACTCGACTAGGTCGACTATGATACACCCATGTTTCGGCTATTTGTTCGTTCCTCCGCCGGAACCCTTTTCACCCCTATCAAAGGCCTTATGAAGCTCATTCCCATCAAAATTAACTTCATAGGTATCTGTCAAGACCTTTATCTGATCGAAGAAGAAATAGGTGTTCTCCATCAGTTCCTCTGAATGTGCGCTGGGGACGGCCCGGAGCACGATGCGGACGATCTTCGTCACCCTGGTCTGCGGATACGACGCGTAGGACTGGGGCACACTTTCGGGAATCTCGACCTTCATGGGCCTCCATCCGACGAAATTGACCGAACCCATTTTAAGGATGTGGGTGTCGCCGCGGTAGTCCTTCACCCAGACCTCCAGTTCATAGGGGTGGCCCCTGCCGTGGACCCACATCGATATGGCCTTGGACCGGCCGGGGAGCTCGATGCCCGGCTCCTGCACCCCTCTCCCCAGAGCGGAATTGTAGGTGAGCACCGGGGTCTTCTCCTTCCACTGCACCTCCAGCGGCGGTATTATGTGCACCGAGTTTGTCCCGGCATACCTGAACTGGAAGTTCAGGCCCAGGCATTTCTCCTTCGTCTTTCCGAGTCCGGTGAGTGACCACTCCTCAACCGCCATGTCGTTGGGCCCGCCCGCCACGACCTTCAGATCCAGCCTCGTCACGGGATTCTTCATCTTCGCCTTTTTCTCGGTATCATCCTTGACGAACTGCTTCGGCTCGGTCTTGACTATCCAGTTGTTCTCTCCTACCTGAGATTTTTCAAAGTCCTCCACCACCACCGCCATCAGCTGATCTTCACCTATATCGGCAGGAACGTTGACTGCCAGCCTGGAAAACCCCAATTTCGGGAAACTCAAGGCGCAAATGATGCCGGCGATTATCCCCATCGCGATCAGAGCTTTTTTTCCCTTACTCATTCTAAGCCTCCCTTCTTCTCCCCTATTTTACCAGGTATCCTTGATAGTTTCGTCACCGGTGAATTCAGAGAGATCGGTCACAACCCTGAACTGATCCAGATAGGTGTAGAAACTCCCCGGAACTTCAAATTTATCGCTTTCCACAACAAATGATACGAAGTGGAGGTTCATGTCGAGCATGGCGTACTTTGCCGATTGCGGCAGCCAGCCGGGAACGATCACCGACATCTCCTTCCATCCCCAGAAATCAAGCCTTCCCATCTTCAGCTTGTGGGTCCTGCCGCGGTAATCCCGGAGCATAACATAGAGGGTGTGCCTGAACTTCCTCCCCAGGGCCCATACCTTTATCTCTCTGGCCTTTCCGCGTATGATGTATTCATTGGGGGGGAAAACCACCACCCTGTCGAAACCCCGGTCCATAAAGTAGGTCTTCACTCCCAGGACGTATTCGTTCTTGTGCGGCAGTCCGTTTTCGTCCTCGACCTCATCCTTGAATCCCGTCTGGCTGACGTTCCCCTCCTCGTCAACCAGCTTCCCCTCGTCATTGACCGGACGGGGCTTGCCGGGGATCTTCCTGATTTTCGTGTCACCGATAGGGCATGTTGCAGTGGCTCTCCAGTCTTCGCACGCCTCAAAATCGTTGAGCCAATCGGACACGAGGCCGTCCTTCTGCTTCTTTTTTTCCTGTGTGCCGCCTCCCTTGTCCTGCGCATTCACCGCATTGACGTTTATGCCGTTATTGCCGATGAGGAATGCCATGACCAGTATCAGCAACGTCAGAGTCACCCGCTTATGATTCCCTTTCATCGCAAACTCCTTTGCCTTAGTGATTTACCTGCACCCAGCCAAGCAAATGCCCTTGAGTGATACCTCAATACTAGCTTTATCGGTATTGAAATCATCAAAATTTAGAATAAATTTCATCCTACATATAATGTTAATTATTGTATAAGGTTAATAATAATTGTCAAGAAATTTATATATCCGTCGAGGGGGACCGTCTCTTGATATCCAAAAAAAATCATACAAGCTGGAATATTGGCGAGCCCGCCCGAGGGACGAGAAGCGACAAAGGCGTTCCGGATCATCATTATGTATTGACAGGAAGCCGCATCTTCGCTAGGCTGCATGAAACACCATGGGACATGACATAATGCGTGCACGATGACATCAATTACAGAACTATACAGGCGTGATTTCATCAATTCCTTCGAGATCTTCCCCCCCAAAACACCGCAGGGGGAAGCGACACTCTGGCGGGAGATGGAGATCCTCGCACAGATAAAACCCGGCTTCATCTCCGTCACCTACGGTGCGGGGGGATCCACCCAGGAAAAAACTCTGGATATCGCCGGCGAGCTGAACTCTCGCTTCGGCATAGATCCGCTGGTGCACTTCACCTGCGTCGGCGCCGGAAGGAGCCAGATCAGGGATTACATAAAGCGGATTGAATCGATGCGGATCCGGAACATACTGGCGCTGCGGGGAGACCCGCCGCAGGGGCAGACGACCTTTACCCCGCCGGCCGACGGGTTTTCCCATGCCAACGAGCTCGTTGAGTTCCTGCGGTCGATCAACGGATTCACCATCGCCGTGGCCGGCTACCCGGAGGGGCACATAGAGTCCCCGGACCTGGATACCGATATCGGCTACCTGAAGAAGAAGGTGGACGCCGGCGCCGATATCATTCTGACACAGCTGTTTTACGACAACAATGATTTTTACTCCTTTATCGACAGGACCGCCAGGGAGGGGATACAGGTGCCCATAATACCGGGGATCATGCCGGTGACGAGCCCCGGTCAAATAGAACGAATCACCGGCATGTGCGGGGCTAAGATACCCCCCGCCCTTGCCGCCCGCCTTCAGAGGTGCGGAACGAACGAGGAGATCTGCAGGGCGGGAATCGAATACTCCATCGAGCAATGTCGGGAGCTGAAGTCATGGGGCGTCAGGGGATTCCATTTCTATACCCTGAACAGATCGTCGGCGGTGATGCGGATCATCGAATCCCTGTGAACGATCCTTGACCGCTGTACGATGACGCAGACAACAACACAGAGGCGGTAGAGAATGCTTTCCTATAGAGACAGCAGGTACGAACGCTCGATCAAGATACTGGTCGCGCTGGGCTTCGCCCTTGCGGGAATCCTTGCGGGTTTCATCCTGTCCAGGGCCTTCATCATCCCCTACATGGTCCGCGGGGACTCCATGCATCCCGGATTCCGCGACGGCCAGAGGATACTGTGCCTCCGATTCGGCACACCTCGGTTCGGCGATGTCATTCTGATGGACGATCCCGTGGACGACGATGCGGTCTTCGCCAAGAGGGTGATCGGTGTTGCCGGGGATTCGATCGAGATCAAGAACCAGGTGATCTACCGGAACTCCCGGAAGATGTCGTTCCCCTGGAGGACATCCCGCCGTGACACGCGCAACCTCCCCATGGGCTTCACGAACAGGGACACCATGCCCATGGTGAAACTGATGCGGGACGAGTATTTCGTGCTGAACGACAATCTCGACGACGGCTATGACAGCAGAGCCTTTGGAAAAATCGGCGGCGGTGCCGTGCGGGGGCGGATGGTCTACGCATTCAAATGACCGGTCATTCCTCGGCGTCGCGCTTTTTTCTGGCCAGCTGCACCACCGCGATCTCTATCTCCTTCCTGACCCATGGACAGTTCTCTATCTCCAGGGCCCTCAGGAGATCCCCAATGGCCTCGATCCTGTCGGTGCGCGAAAGGCAGTAGGCCGACCAGAAGCGTATCGCCGGGTCGCTGTTGATGATATCCTTTCGCAGCAGCTCAGTGTTTTTGTCGGGCTCATCACCCAGCCGGACCAGCGCATAGGAGGACATGAGCCGCAGCCCGGCATCCTCCTGCTTCTCCCTGATCTCCCTTATTTTCGGCACCACGCTGCTGTCGCCGTATGAGGCGGCGCACTGCATCGACTCCATCAGGAGGTCCCGGTTGTCCGACTGCAGGGCGTCCTTCAGAACCGGAAGAATATCCTTGTCCCTGAAATTGGAAAGGGAACCGATGATGGCCCGCTTCACGCCGTCCCTCTTCTCCTGACGGTACCGCTTCAGGAGAAACGGCACCGCCCTGTCATCACCCAGGCGGCCCATCGCCTCGGCCGCGGCGGTCCTCAGTCGCTCGCCCAGGGGATTCCGGTCCTCGCTGTCGATTGTCCTATCTAGATTTTTCACCAGATACCAGAAGCAGGCCTTGTTTTTCGAATAGCCGAAATAGTACATGGCCGATATCTGCTGCTCCTGCGAGCCGGAATCGAGGTCCTCCATCCTGGGCCTCGATTCCGCGCCATTCGCGTAGAGCAGGCATAGACAGACGGCCAGAAGGTGGATGCGTGTCGCTTTCATCGTGATGTCCCGTTTCCCCGATATGACGCGGCAGTCATATGCCGCTGGCGTGATCCTAGTACAGTATTCTAATTGACACAAGGCTTTTTTTCCGTCATGCTGTATTCTCCGGGGGGCGCACGAGCCGTTCGACTGTCGCCGCCACTCCCGCCACTGCAAAGAAGGAGAGAGCGATTTTCATGTACCGTATTAATCGAACAAGGCTGATCAACACATTCCTTGACCTGGTTAAGATTCCATCGCCGTCATGGGATGAGGACAGGGTCCTGCACTACATCTCCCGGCGTCTGAAGAAGCTGGGAATCCGCCACAGGGCCCTCCGGTGCGGCGATTCCCACAACCTTCTGGTGTCCCTGAAGGGGACGCTGAAGTGCCCCTGCATACTCTTCTCGGCGCACATGGACACCGTCACCCCCTGCGACAGGGTCGTTCCGGTAGTGACGCACACGAAGATCACATCGAACGGCACCACCATACTGGGGAGCGACGACAAATCGGCCATCGCCATGTTCCTTGAGGGGCTTGAGACCCTCAAAGAAAATCAAATTCCGCACGGCGACCTCGAGATACTCTTCAGCTGCGCGGAGGAGCTGGGCCTGCAGGGTATCAAGCGATTCAACTTCTCACTCCTCAAATCAAAATACGCCTTTGTCTTCGACAGCGACGGCGATGTCGGCGGCGTCATCGTGAAGGCGCCCCACCATTCCAGGATAGACCTGGAGATACTCGGAAAGGCGGCCCACGCCGGGATGGAGCCCGAAAAGGGGATCAACGCCATCAATGTCATCTCCGAGATCATCACCCTCATCCCCTCGGGGAGGATAGACGAGGAGACCACCGTGAACGTGGGAACGGTCACCGGAGGCACCGCAACGAACATCGTGGCTGAGCGCGCCCAGTGCGCGCTGGAGGTGCGGTCGATCGACAGGAAAAAGCTCACGCGATACGAGACAATCATAAAGGACGTCATTAAAAAAACCTGCGTGAAACGCCGCGCGAAGTTCCGGATCGCCAGGACCATACTCTACTCCGGATTCACGGTCAGGGAAAACGACCGGGTGCTCCGCTACGTGAAAAAAGCCCTGGAACGAATCGGCATCGAGCCGGTGCTGAAGACCTCCGGCGGCGGAAGCGACACCAACATCATCAACGGAGCGGGCATCAAGGGGGTGAACCTCGCCTGCGGGATGCGCAACGTCCACAGCACGTCGGAATACATATTGATAAAGGATCTCGTCGACGGGACGAACCTGATGCTCTCGATAATCCAGTCGGTCGGCCACTGACCGCGGCGCCGAACAGGTCCCGGAGGCCTAGAGGTTCACCAGCCGCGCCACGAAGTAGGCGCCGGCGATCATCGTGAAGGGGAGCGTGCAGAAAAAGGTCATTATCTCCTTGGGGTCTGCAACCCTCTTTTCGTACACCTTCTTCCCGAAATAGGAGATATGATAGTTCTCCGGGTCCTTCATCCTGCGGAGGATCCGCATGACGATGGTTGCCTTGATGAAGACCATGTAGACGAAAATGAGGCCCGACTCCAGGACCAGAATCATATCGAGCCTGATGAGCCTGACGATATCCCGGTTCAGCACCACAATGATAGCCATGGTGATCCCCACGATTGTGTTGCTGACGGCGGTAACCATGAACCTCTTGAAATACTTGAGGTTCTTCGTGGCGACATATCCCACCATGCTGTGAATGTGGACCAGCAGCGAGGTCTGCAGTGAGACCAACATGACGATCAGGAAAACGAGTTTCATGGCACTATCGCATCATACCCGCGATCATTTCAAGCCAACGCCACATCCCGGACACGGCCCGATACGGAAATAAATCAATCAGGGCTATGCCAAAGGGTGTTTTCATAATTAGCAAGATTAATTTCACTCCCCGGTGAATATTTCTGCATCATAAACAGGACGCCCCGCCGTTGGAGGCGGGGCGTCTTCAGTGACGATGTAGTGCCGGTCAGAGCTGACGACCCGTATCCAGGTCCACCAGATTCTCGTTCCCCTGGGAAAATACCACCAGCTTGTTGTCCCGTATCTCCAGCTTGCCGTCGTTCTGCATATTGATGCGCCACATGATGGGGCCATCGCTGGAGGCGCAGAATACGTAATTTTCGGAGGCGACATAGAGCTTGTCGTTTTTACGAAGGGGGGGATTCTGCACCCTCCCCTCCCAGAGCACCTTCCCCTCCTGGATATAGTATACCTCGTAGCGGGTAACCAGCAGACGGCCAAATCTGCGTGGCATTTCCTTCTCCTGTTGAATCACCTTTGCGATCTGCCGTATCACCTCTCGGGGCCGTTCCCTCACCCTGATTATCTCGTCTTTCTCCTTCGCGAAATCCTCGGGGTTGAACCTCTGTATATCATCCTCCCCCACGACGATACTGCTTCTGGCACGATGTATGGCGGCCTCGATTGCCTTCCCCTCGCCCTTGGCCGTCTCCTCCTTGAGTATGTCCTGCACCACCCGCTCGGCCCGGTCCACCTCCCTCTTCGTGATAATGACCTTCTCCTGCTCCTCCAACACCGAGGCGATGTCGAGGATCTTGTCAACGCTCCCCTCGAGCTGCTCGATCCTCCTGGCGATCTTCAGTTTGCCGGTGAACACCTTGATCCTCGTGGTCTCCTGGAGATCCGCCTCGACGATGAACTGCGTCCCCCTCACCGCGGCGACCGCGGTGGGCGTCTTCACCATGAACTTCTCCGTCTTCATGAGCCTTTTCGGCTTGCAGAGCATCTTCCCCACATCGAGTCCGAGAGTCGTGTTTTCGGCGATGCCGGAATGAACAAGCGAGGAGAAGACCACCCTGGACTTTTCCTTTATGCGCACCACTGACCCGCCGATCCGGATATCGCAGAAGGCGCCGCTGCCCGTCGCAATCACATCGCTCTGGTTTACCAGATCGCCGATACTGACCGATGCATTGTTCTTGGTCACGTCGCCCATCATAAACATAATCATGGCATATTCATCCGCTTGGTCGGAGGTGCAGCCGGCAATCGTTGCCAAAACCAGACCGATAGCGAATACAATTCGTCTCATGGGATCATGCCCCCTTTTGTAAAAATGCGATGGAGACCGATATCACAGCCTTCATTATAATATACCAATCCACCATACCATGCACAATTTTTTTACCAGTTCCATGGGATATTTTTCCCGCCGGTCTCTCAGCAATGCCCCGATACCAGTAGTATCGGGCATTCCCCCCTCAGGAAACAGCCGTAATTACCATCGCGATGCCGATTATCCTTTGACATTTCGAAGCCCTAAAGCTACAGAGGGACCCATATGCGGCACAATGCGATAAGGGACATCACGATGGGCACCATCATCGGCGATGCACTGGGCTCCGGCGTCGACGGCCTCGGCAAGGGGCACATTCGCGCCATCTTCGGCGGGATTGCGGGATACATCGATCCCGCCAGAGGACTCAAGGGCAAAATGGAGCGATGGAGAATGCCGGGGCTGTATACCTCCCTGGGGCAGCTCCTCCTCATCACTGCAATGTCCGCAGGGATGCACCGGAGGGCCCCCCAGGGGATCGTCAGGCATCTGCAGGAGCTTATCGGGCGGATGCCGGGTGCCGGGGACGTGGACCATGGAATCTTCCGCTCCCCGGATTTTATCGAGCGCAGGTTCATCAATGCATCGGCAGGGACTGCCGAATCGTCCATCCCCTCCATACCGGGGCTGCGACTCCTCCCCCTTGCGGCGTCCCTGCTCCCCCTCAGGACCGATCGGGAGACCGCCATCCTTACACTTATCTCTTCCTTCACCCGCGACCCCGCCACCGCCGCGGGTGCCCTCCTCTTCGGGCGTATCCTGGAGCTCCTTTGCGGCGACGACACACCGCCGGAGGGCACACTCCTCTTCGAAGCGGCGATTGTTGCGGCCGGTGACTGCAGCTCCGCCGTCAGAGAAGCGCACCACCGCGTCTTCGATGCGGGAATAAATTCCGATTCGTTGCTGCGATCGCTGGAACTCTACGGCATACTGTGCAGCGGCGTGAAGGACGCCCGGAGTCTTGCCTCGGCTGAGGAGTTCCTGTGCGCCCAGGTCAATCCGCTGCTCACGAATCCCGTCCGGCGCGCCACCGTGAACCACCCATTCCTGGCCCTCCCCTTCGTGCTGTCCCTCTGTACAATTATGTCGCACGACCCCCACGGGATGCTTTTTACCGTGGCGGCGGAGGGGGGCGCCGCATCGCCCTGTACGGCCCTCGCCGGTGCGCTGCTGGGAGCCTTGCACGGCATCGATGCATTCACGCCGGTCCTTCGGGACACACTGGTCAACAAGCAGAGGATACAGTCGATCGCCGCATCGCTGCAGAGGGGGGCCGTCACCGCCGACGACATCGACCGCTTCATCACCGCCGAGGCGCAGCTCACGAAAAAGGAGGCCGAGGAGCGGAGGGCGAGGATGAAGCATGCCCCGAAAAGGGAGAGGCCCCGTCCCTCCGACCGCCGCAGGGAGTCAGATCTCGCCCGCCCCGTGATAGAAAGCTGGACAAAACTCGACAGGGCCCGGTGGAAGAGGGAGAAGCGCAGGAGCGGCGTCGATCCAAACAGCCGTGAGGATCACGAGGACGATTGACGTTGCCAGATTCAAGAAAAAACATTTGACAAGGAGATAATCCTATACAAGAATATTAAGAGCGGAGCCTCATACGCCCCGACGGTGAAAAGGATTGCGAATTCCTTACTCTCATGGAGGGAACAATGCGAAAGAAAGTATTAATCGTGGCTGCGGCGCCGGTCGTTCTTGTCATTGCCCTGGGCACCGCACTTCTCGCGCGCAACATAGATTATGTCATCATGGATCTCAACAGTGTTTCCCGCTATAACGAGGACAGGATCGCATTCCAGCATATCGAGATCGAACCGAGGCCGTACGTTGTCGACACCACCGACAACAGCATCGCCAGTCTGATGATCATAAAAGACAAGAAGATGTACCTGTTCAGGGACGGCTACGATAACCCCGAGGAGCTGATGATAACCAAACACCAGATCGAACGGGAGAACAGGCTCCTGCCGGATATCTGGACCAACAAGATCGATGACAACCCCGATTACCTTCGCATCACCGAGCGGCGAATCGAGGTGCTGAAGAACGTCACCCATGATTTCGTTTCGAAGAACTACAAGGACAAATACGTCAAATGGCGCGACGAGTTCATAAAGCGGCACGTATCGATCTTCCGGGCACTGATGGTCAACCGAAAGGAATCGGGCATGGTGGTGAACCGTTACGCCCTCCCGAGAAAACTCTATGACGAGGGGGTCAAATACGCCATAAACGTCACCGGTAAGACCATCGATGAAAAGGTCTACTACGCCGAGGATGCCGACGGCGACGGCATCACCGAGACCTTTGCAGTGAGCATCCCCGACGGCTTCAACTGGGGCTATGAATCGGGCCCCAACATCATCTTCATCTACAAATGCAATTATAAGGACGACAACGGGGCGGAAAAGAACACGTCGATCAAGAATCTAATCGGGAAGCTCGCCCATGACGCCTACTACGGGACCGCCATGGAGGAAAAGCTGATCCAGTCGAAATTCGTGAAGGACAGCGACATAATCGAGATGATCGACGATCTCTATCAGGTTGATCCGGAATACCGGGAATTCATGGAAGACCATTCCACGGAATCCAAATAATCGGGCACTGCCCGCACCGCAGGCCTATGTATCTCCCATTTCAGAGATACGACGCGGCGGCCTCTGCGGCTAGCGCCAGTTTCTCAGCTGATGCGCCTCTTTCAGATGGTCATTGATGGGGAGAAAATCCAGAGGATTGAGGGGGACGTCCTTATACCGTATCTCGAAATGGAGATGATTCCCCGTGGAGCGTCCCGAGCTGCCCACAAGTCCGATAACCTGCCCGCGCTTCACATAATCCCCGTTCTTCACCAGAATCACTGAGCAGTGGGAATATCTTGTGAAAAAATCGTTCCTGTGTTCGAGATAGATGGTCCTTCCGTGGCCGCCGGTATAGCCGGTGAAGACGGCCCTGCCGTCCATCGCCGCCAGTATCAGCGTTCCCCTGGGGGATGGCATATCGGTTCCGGTATGCATCTGCCTCCCCCTCATTCCGAAGGGTGATGAGATTGTATCAACGCAGTTCAGCGGCCAGAGAAAATCGTTTTCATTGGCCTCGACGCTCTTCCTGGTGACCCCCTGCGACTCCAGCTCCTTTACATACTTCTCGGAATAGGGGACGAAGATATAGTCGCGGATGGAAAAGGAAGCGCCGTTGATCTCCCGCACCTTTGAGATGTTCGTGTCGTATTTCGACATAAGGACGTTCAACTCCGCCATGGATTTCAGAGACATCCACTTGCCCAGTTCGCCACGATACTGCTGGACATCACTGTTGTCGACGAATACGGTTTCCGTGGCAAAGGCCATCGCGGAAAGAAATAGAAATAAAAAGGATATAGTACAATATCTTTTCATGATGACACCCCGGTCCCATGCATCAATTATTCACAACAAAATGAAGAAAGCAGTTGGTGATCTTTTACAATTACCATGATCCCATATATTGTCAAGCAAAAATAAACATATCGTCCCTTTTATTCTATTATTTTATCAGCGAGATAAAATACTCGATACTGTAGCTGTTCTTTATATGCTGGCGTCTTAGACAGAAATTGTTCCGCGTAACGATGTTGGATCCGTAATCGGTGGAAAAGACACGCGTGTATCCTGCAAGCCCGCACAGATCGATAAGGGTGAGATCATACCTGCCGTAGGGGAAGGCGAACATCTCCACCTCCCGCCCGAGATAGAGCTCCAGCACCCTCTTGGACAGATAAATCTCATCGAAGAGCTTCTTCCTGACATCCATCCCCTTTTTTCCCGACAGCGCCGTCAGGTCAGGGTGGCTCAGGGTGTGGGATTCCACCGATATTCCCGACCGGTCGAGTTCCCTCAGTTTTTCCCAGGTGAGCGATCTCTTCCCCCTCTTCACGATATTGTCCGTATAGACAAAGAGGGTTACCGGATACCGGAATTCCCTCGCCAGCGGCAGCAGCTTCGAGTACATGGCCTCGAATCCGTCATCAAAGGTGATCACCATGACCGTGTCGGTGAAGGGCCTCCTAGTTTCAAGCCTGTTGATGAGCGTACGCAGCGGCACGATCCTTATCCCCAGGTCCCTTATCATGGAAAACTGGCCCCGCAGCGCCTCACTGGTGACTGAAAAGGGCCCCTTCCCGTCGATGTTGTGATACAGGATGATGGGTACCGCCAGGAGCCTCGACTCCACGTCCTTTTCCCTCAGGATCCAGCCGTTACCCCTGTTCACGCTGAAGGTCGGCGCATCGAACAGGAAAATCATGGATCCGGCCAGTGCGGTACCCAGCACGACTGCCAGAATGACCAGATTCATTGACTGGATACGCTTCATAGCAACTCCATTCTATTAAAAGGCTCCCTGCTTTCAATATCGTATTTTTCAGCAGATGTCATAATATGTCTTTACATTTTTATCATCCGGTTGTATCGGTATGGTGATCTCTGATTAATCCCAGGAGTACTATCAATGATCAGATTCACGAAGATGCACGGGACCGGAAACGATTATATCTATATAAACGCCATACGGGAAACGGTGGGCAATCCGAAAAAGCTCGCGGTGAAGATGTGCGACAGGCATTTCGGCGTCGGCAGCGACGGTCTGATACTCATACTCCCGTCAAAATCGGCGGATTTTCGCATGAGGATCTTCAACCCGGACGGCAGTGAAGCGGAGATGTGCGGCAATGGAATCCGGGCCTTCGGGAAATATCTGTACGAAAAGGGGCTGACAAAAAATAAGGATCTCAGTATCGAGACCAACGCGGGTTCGCGGCACCTGTCACTGAAGATCAAATCAGAAAAGGTACAGGCCGTCATGATCAACATGGGGGAGCCGATTCTGCGGCGGGACAGGATCCCAATGATCGGAAAGCCGGGGATGGTGATCGACGAACTGCTCCCGCTGGATGACGGAACGCGGTTCAATATAACCTCTCTCTCCATGGGAAACCCGCACGTGGTGATTTTCGTGGAGGACATACACAAGTTTCCGGTGGAGAAATACGGTCCGGAGATCGAGCGGAACACCCTGTTCCCCAACAAGACCAATGTTGAATTCGTGCAGATCCTGAATGACGGGGAGATCGAGCAGAGGACCTGGGAGAGGGGGGCAGGCGAGACTCTCTCATGCGGCACCGGGGCCGCCGCGGCCACGGTTGCCTGCATTCTCAACAAAAGGACAGGGCGGAAGATAACGGTACACCTGCGTGGCGGCGATCTTCAGACCCACTGGGATGAATCAAGCAATTGCGTGTTTCTTACCGGCCAGGCCGTGGAGGTATTCGAGGGACAGTGGCCCGAATAGGCGAAGACCCGAACAGAGGATCAGAGCTCCCAGAGGGCCTTGCCCGGTACGCCCTTTTCGATCACGGTGACGTCCTTGATCGCCGGCACGTTGGTGATGATCGTCTTTTCCAGGGCCTTCCTGAATAGCGCCTCCGACCCACTGATGACGAAATTTTTATCCGGAATCAGGTCCGCATCGACATCTATCACGCAGTGGAAGGGCCCGGAATCTATATTTCCGGAATCCCCGAAGAGCCACACCTTCCGCACCCTGAGGTTGACCGGGACGGCAAAGGAGGTGTTCTCGTAGATCGACCCCCTGCTGACCGCCGAGAAGAGAAAGCGGACGCTCTGCTCCTCGCTGTCGTATTCGGGTATCTCTCGTTGCTCCGGCAGGAGTGATTTTCCATCCAGCCCAGGGAGATAGAGGGTGATGTAATCCCGCTGTGGGAGAAGCGGGATGGACGGGAAGATATCCAGTATGTTCTTCTCTATATGGAAGCAGAACATGAAATAATCGAGCAGGAAGAGAAGTGACAGCGCGATGATGAGTATCCTGTTCCTCTCCTTCGGATCGGCCTTACCCCGGAGGTAGAGTTCCCTGGCGTAGGGAACCGGGTAGGCAAAAAACCATTCCCGGCTTTTTTCATAGGCCGTTGTAACCGCGTTCACCGCTGTCCGTATCACTGCTTTCATTGTATTATCCCGACGCGGGGCATTAAATACACAAGGGCCCCTGGGAATCAAGGATTTTTTTCGCTTTTCCTGACGAGCCTGTTGTACCGTTCGATGAAACTGACCACCCCCCGGACAATCCCGTCGGCAACATCGGCCTGGTGCGACTTTTTCAGGAGGAAGGATGCCTCCTGACGATGAGTTATGTATCCTATCTCCACCAGACACGCCGGCATGATGACGCCCCGGAGCACGAAAAAATCCGCCTTCTTCACCCCACGCGACTTGAAGCGCCGCACTCTGTCCCTCATCCCCCGCTGAATGGATTCCGCCAGGAGTGCGCTTTCCTTCTGAATCTGAGTGGTGAGCATCATCGCCTCGATATAGTCGATATCCCCGTACCCCTTTTCGGAATCCCCCTTCTCCTCCAGCATAATGACGTTGTTCTCCAGAGTGGCGGTATTCCTCGCCTCTTCGTTCGTGGGATTCTGCGACAGAAAATATGTCTCGTATCCCGAGATCTTCGGCGAGAGCGATGCATTCACGTGAATGCTCAGGAACAGTCCGTTGCTCTTGCGCTTCAGCTGCATGTTGGCAATCTCGGTCCTTCGCGCCAGGGGGATGAACACGTCCTTCCCCCTGGTGGTGAGAATACGAACGTTCTTCAGTTTCGACCTCAACTTCGCGTTGACCAGCCGGGAGACGGCGAGGGTGATTCTCTTTTCGTAGGCCCCGTTTCTGCCGATCGCACCGGGGTCCTTCCCCCCGTGTCCCGGATCGAGGACGATGAAGCTGATCCTGTCATCATAGAGGCCATCGGCGGGGCGGATCTTTTTATCCCCCGCACTATCCTTTTTCCCCTGGGATTCCCCGCCGTCAGCCGCAATTGATATGGAATTCCCCGCCACATGGACGCCGTCCCGGTAAAACGCCCGGAGCATGTGTTCGGCGGCATCGAGAGGAACCAGTACCTCCCCCTGATGCCGCCGTACCGCATATTCAGACCTGCAGAGCCCCCCGTCGACGATATACACCGCCATATTCACATGGAATACCGCCTGGTGGCGCTGGCGGTAGAGCCGACATTTCTGCGTCACCAGATCGTAGCCCTGCTGGAGGTCCAGGCGAGCTGTCATCTCGCCAGTGGAGACATACCGTTTCCCCTCCAGGGACCGGATTGCCAGTTCCTGCGCCGGCACGGCTGATGTCGTCATCACCACCGCCAGGAATGCCAAAATTCGGATTCTGTCCTTTCTCATGCGCCAGTGGTCCGTCGGTGCATTGTAGTAAAGTGTGAATGTCGAAAAAAGCGTATCATCAAGGATCAATCATCATCGCAAGGCCTATCCGTAGAGCGGCATGTCAGCCAGGAGTCTGTGAGATCGCTTCGTTTATATAGAAAAAATACATTTTTAATGAATAAAAAGATATTGATTATAATTATATTGATTATAGAAATCGTCAAGATAAATTCACGGATCCTACTGGCTCTCCGCCATAATCCTTGATAGATATCGGAAGAAAGGTCAAATCGATGAAAAATCAGGGTCTCCACAGGGCAACGATACTGATACTGGCCGTCGCCATCTGTTCCATCATCTCATGCGGCAACGACGATTCGATCATCGGTTCCTCTTCCCAGCCGACCAAGGCGATCATCACATCCGGCAACTCCGCAATCCGCATCGACCCCCTTCTCTTCTCGGGGCGCGTTGCGCTGCTGAACAAGGGGGAGGTGGTGGAGCTCCTGGAGAGGTCCAAAACGAAAAGCTGGGTCGGTGACACCAACGATTTCTGGTACAAGGTCAGAAGGGCAAACGGAATATCCGGCTGGACCTACGGCACGAACATCAGAGTCCTGCGCCCGGGAACGGCGTCAATGGAACAGTTCATTGCCGATTTCATCAAGGATGACTCGAAGGAGATGATCAAGGCAATCACCGGAAAGTGGTGGAGTGTCAACAGCTTCGGGGACTTCACGAGCCACTGCCTGGAATTTTATGAAGACAACAAGTACAAATCCTACAGGAAGGGGTCATCCGTATTCATCGAGGGCGAGTACACGTTCGACCTGAACAAGAACCAGATCATATTCATCAAGGGTACCACCTTCGGCAAAACCCTGGACATGATCAAGCGCGGGCAGACCTACATGCTCCAGAAGGAGATGGAGGATCAGGTGATCCGCTTCAAGAAGATCGCCTCCGAGATCAAGGAAGAAGAGAAGGAAGGGGAGAAAACGATCAAAGCGCCAGATGAGAACAAGGCTGAATAAATTTCTATCCCAGTGCGGCCTCGGCTCCCGACGAAAGGTCGAAGAATTCATCAAAGCCAAGAGAATTAGCGTCAACGGATCGGTCATCACCGATCTGGCCACCATCGTCGATACCGCCACCGACATCGTTACCCTGGACCGCACCCCCCTATCGGTCCAGTCCGACTTTCTCTATCTCATGCTGAACAAGCCGAAGGGGTACATCACCACGACCGCCGACGAGCTGGGGCGCTCCACGATCATGGACCTCGTTCCTGAAAAGTACCGGCGCCTGGGGGTGCTCCCCGTGGGGAGGCTCGACAGGGACACGGAGGGCCTGCTCCTGCTGACCAACGACGGCGACCTGTCGCACCGGCTGAACCATCCGAATTTCAAGGTCACCAAGGAATACTATGTCGAGCTCGACAGACCCCTGGAGGAGCCTCATGCCAGTAGGATCGAAGAGGGGCAGTACATCCATCAGCTGGGATTGAAGACCCGCCCCGCGGTTTTGCAGTTCACCGACAGGACGCGCCTCCATCTCACCATCACCATTCAGGAGGGGAAAAAGCGTCAGGTCCGCTATACCTTCAAAAACCTCGGCTACCGTGTTTTAAAGCTCCAGAGAAGGGCCTACGGGCCGCTGAGGATCGATGGCCTTCACCGGGGCTCGATCCGCCGCCTGAAATCCCGCGAGATCCGCCAACTGAAATCCTCCGTGGACCGATAACCCCCACGTCGCAGGCGCCCCGGTTCACACCTCCCGCCCCTGGAATTATTTGCTCATGATCCCGCCCGTACCTGTCGAAAAATGAACTGTCGCTCCATGGGGGCAAAGGGCACACATCTCAATTCAACTGAATACCCGAGGGGATCCGATGCAGGATATTGACTTTTATTCAGGACGAAGCAATCACAATTACCCGCCGCGTTTTGAAGGTCCCGATCCGGAATTCTACACCAGGTCGTCGAAAAGCCTCGTGCCGGACCACGAGAGAAACCAGAAAAGGGCCAGCAGGCTTCTCTTCCTCATCTCCGCACTCTGCATCATCTCCTTCACCACGGGACTGGTGATCGGTATCAAGGTATCCGGCAATTCCCAGAGGGAGCTCATCGACCGCACCACCTACAGTAAAATGACCGATATCAGCAAGCGTGTCAGCACCATGATCAACAATGAGGCCGGCGCCCAGAAGGAGAGCATCTACCCGCGCCAGACCTACCCCTACGTCATCAGGATCGGGGAGGAATACCAGAAGGACAAAACCCAAGAGATCGCCCACTACCTGAGCAGGCGGGGGCACACCATCATCCTCTCGAAAAACAACAGCAATTTCCGCGTCTACGTCGGTCCCTATAAATCGAACAGCGAGGCGGAAAACGCTTTACAAACAATACACTCCTATAAAAGTGACATCATCGCCAATGCTAAGGTGATTCAAAGGCTATAGCGCTCAATCATCGGTAAGAAATGTCCAGCAGTGTAAGCGTCAGAAGGGCAAGAGCCCGGGACATCGACGTCATCTACGACGTGATCCGGCCCTTCTGGCAGGAAGGGCTTATCCTCGAAAGGACCCGTGACGACATCCGCCATTCCCTTGACCATTTCCGCATCGCCCTGTTTGACGGCATCCTCGCAGGCGTCATCTCCTATCATGATTACGGAAAGCATCTGAAGGAGATCAGGTCACTGGCGGTGAAAAAGGAATACAGCCGCCGGGGGATCGGCTCAAGGCTCGTGAAATCCCTGGTGCGCTCATTGAAGACGGCGGACAGCCCGAAGATATTCGTACTCTCATACTCCCCGGTGTTCTTCGAAAAAAACCACTTCACCAGGGTTGACAAGGAGACGCTTCCCGAAAAGATCTGGAAGGACTGCATCAACTGCAAGGATGCCGACAAATGCGGAGAGACCGCGCTGGTCTATATGAAGTAGCTCACCGTGCCTCACCGACGACGCGAAACTCCTCGACCACCTGCCTCAGCAGGCCCTCGAAAGCGCCGAAGCGCGACGCCGGGGTGACCGTCTTCACGACATACCCCATGGAGTCCGTCCGGTAGAATCCTTCGAAACCCCGCAGGCTGAGGGCCCCCCGGAAGGTATACTGCTGGATCCTTCGGAAATCATCACCCCGCAACGTGGTCCTGACGATGTCAACCCCCACCCCGGTATGGAGGTCCCAGTGCTGCCGCAGTTCCTCAAGCGACCCCACCGGAGCCGCATACTTTTCGCAGTCCACGGCGATGAGCGCATCATAGCTCCCCGCTGAGGGCTCTCCGAAGCAAACCCCCAGGAGAAGCCCCCGCCGACGGTACCCCGCGGTGGTCAGGCGGGTTTTTCGTATCACGCTGACGCGACCGGGGACCGTCATGGAAAAGCGCATGTGCTCGTCCGCAAGGACCACTCTCCCTTTATCGTCGAGATACATCACCGGGGAGGCCTCCAGGGAGAGCGCCTCGAACCTGGTCCCCTCCCTCCGTATCATGGCATTGATCGACTTCGACGCCCTCTGCTGTGCGCGAAGTACATTCTGATCGGAGGCTGGAATCGCCAGTATGGACTTCAGCATCAGGAGACCCTCCGCCTTGTATCCGTACTTCACCAGTTCCTCGGCATGGTTGATGTAATATTCCATGCCCCCGGCACTGACCGGCCTGGCGGAAGCCCAAGGCTTCCCGAGGGTTCTCACCTTGCCGGCCGGGTCAAAGAACAGGACGTTCCCCTCCCTGTCCTTCACTCCCACCCAGTCGGGCATCTGTGCAAATGAGAGGTGATGGATGAGGATCGCGAGAGCGGTGAATACGATGCGGCGGATAATGCGCGTCATGCTACAGGAGGGCAAGGAGGACAATACCTGCTATGATTATGAGCCCCACGACGATCGCCATGATAAAGAGAAGCTTGTTGTCCCCCTTTTTCTCGGTGACCATCTCCTCGATCGGCTTGTCAACGAGTATCTTGACGTTCTCCTCCTCAATGATCTTCGCCAGTATCCCCTTGGCCACGAGCGTGTAAATGATATAGCCGCTCTTTTCCATCGGTATCTTTGCCTTGACACGGCCGTTGATCGGGTAGCGCCCGCCTGTTTCATCGCTGGCATTCATCGCCGCAATTACCTTTTGCGTGATCACATCATCTCCGGTAAGAAGCACCTTTATCTTCTCGCCTACGACGATGTCGTTGATATTCTTCCCCTTCACCGGGGCGACGATCACCTTCCCCTCGACGATGTAATCCGCCTCGTTCTCTATCTTGCTGATGCGTTCGTCCTCGATGGTCGTCTCGACGGGGACCTTCATCGCCGTTCCGATATCCTCGCCCGTCCCGCCGGGAACGTCTATCATTACCCCGGCGATATCCATCGCCAGCGAGCTGGTAGTATCAATCTCGATCTGGCACTGGATCTTCGAGGACCCGAATATCGTCTTCAGCCCCTCGGTCACGATCACGGATGCCGCGCTGATATCCTTTCCGGACACGTAGGGGAAGATGTCCTTCGAGACGAACAGATCCATCAACGCATCGTTGAAATTCGGATAATCCACCACGTCATCGCCGGACCGGTAGGCGTTGATGTTGTTGTACAGAGACTTCCAGTCGTCGAATATCCTGACCCTTTCAAAGATACTGTTATCGGAGTTGATGACGGACGACACATTGGAGATATAATCATGCACGCTGTTGAAGAAGGAGAGGAAAAGGCCCGACTCGTTGCTGTCACTGTTGTAAAACTTGGCCTTGATCACGTTGCTGTCCAGATAGGTGCCGGAGGCCATGGCCTTGGCCTTCTCAATATCACCGTCCGTATAGCGCAACGATATGTCGACGAGCTTTGTTTTTTCTCCCAGTGAATCGAACTGTTCTGACATCGCTTATTCCTCGCTGCCGGCCAAGCACTTTTCCAGAATCTCATATCTCTTCTGTGGGCTCAGCGTGAGCACCTTCCTTACCGCCATGAGAACCTTATGCTTGTACCTCAGTGATGTTTCCAGGAGATAGTACCCCTCCTGCTTCAGCCTGTCTGTTATCGTGATGGCCTCTACGGGGACCTTGATCCCCAGGGCTGGACCCAGAATCGCCACGAGGTGCACCGGACTCAGGTACTTCAGCGACAGCCTGTCTGTCTTAATGTCGAGACGCCGCAGATCCGTGTACTCCTTCATCTGATCCGCCATGAGCGTCTGCCAGTTCTTCGGGTTCTCGCTGATCAGAACCGCCACAGATTTTTTCTTGTCGGAAACCATCACCTTCACGTACGTATTGTTCGCCTTGTACAGCGACAACAGGCCGAAGAGGCTGTCATCGTGGGTCTTGCGTTCATTCTTCTCGTGCTCTTTCATCGGACACTATACTCTACACCGGGACATACTGTGTGTCACCATCCCTTCTGATGACCCGCATGGAAAACAGCTCATCAGCCGTCCGGCGCATCTCCTCCTCGCCGGCCCCCGTGAACCTGCAGAGATCATCCAGCGAGGCGGACTTGTTGATCCTCAGGTAGCCCAGAATGTCCCTTTCAATTTCAGAGAGCGGGCCTATGTAGTAACAGTTGTTGCGGCACAATCCCTCTGTCACCACAGCCATCCTGTCCCTGTTAAATGAAGAATATGAATTGAACACTAAGTCAATATTAATTTCCACGGCATTGGATATATTTTTCAGCTTGATAAAAAATGGGAACATCGAGCTCCGCGACAGCAGCAGCAGCTTTATGATGAGCTCGTCTATGAACGACGAATCCACGACCTCAATGCCGTCAAAATCGAGGAGCAGCGTTTCACCCTCATGCATCGATTTCATCTTTTCAATAATAGTATCGGACATCACCCTCCCCAGCTGCCGGGTGATCAGATCCGGGACCTCTATTTTCAATTCACCGGTCATTTTCTTGAGCGATACAATCATTCCTCTGCACCCGCTGCTGTTTATGATGACAGGGTTATGGAGATCTGCGTACCGTTGAAGCTCGACAGGTCGTTCTTCAAAAACATGACCGCAGAATCCTGCATTTTCTTGTGATACAGGGACGTCACATAGGCATTCTCCGATCGGATGAAGATGATCCCCTTCAACATCTTCACGATGGAATTGACCTGGCAGAGTCCGTATCCGAATTCCCGTTTGCTCGAGATGGGCAGGGTGATGGATTTTTCGATGAGCTCCGCTACCGATCCGTAGCGGATGTCCTGCCTCTGCTCGAAACTCTTCCTGATCCCGATCCCGGAATCGGAGATCACCAGTCGCACGATATTCTCCTTCCCCATCATGTAGGTCTGCATCGCCAGGTAACCCGAATCCATGCTGTGTTCGTAGATGTTCTGACAGAGCTCCGAGATGACCGTCACAAAGTATTCGATGATGTTCGGCGTCATCCAGTATTTCAGAATGTGCGTCGAGCGTTTCCTGAAGAGCGCGATGACCTTGCGTATCACCTGTATGCTCTCCCTCTCCTTGTTGGGTATCTCGGTGATCTCGATGACGCTCCTGCTGAAGGCGCTGCGCCGGTAGAGCATCTTTTCGCTCAGCGTCTCGTCGGTCATGAAGACCCCCCCCTCGAAAAAATCCATCCTGTCGAGATACTGGTGAACGGGGATCGGGATGTTCACGAGCTTCAACCGCTCCCCCCGGCTCCTGAGACAGGCCTTCCCCAGAAGGATGAGCGATATCATCGAATACGGTTCGATGAATGATATCCTCGAGCAGTCAAGGGCCTTTGCCCGGGCGAAAATCCCCTCCTTCAGGTCGATCACATCCTCGAAATAGTTGGGATCCCGGAACCGGTCAGGCAGAACGACAATAGCGCCACTGTCCATCTATTCTCCCATGTCATACAGCTTTCGCTATTGACATGATCGGACATTTGCATGATCATATTGACTTGAAATAAAAAAAACCGGCCGTTTCGGCCGGTTTTTTCTTTCTTCGAAGTCAGTTGAATTCTAGTACATCCCGGGCATTCCGCCGCCCATTCCGCCGGGCATCGGAGCCTTCTCTTCCTCTTTCTTGTCGGTGATGAGGACCTCGGTAGTGGAGAGCATCCCGGCCACCGAAGCGGCGTTCTGAAGCGCGCTCCTGACGACCTTCGCGGGATCTATGATGCCGGCCTTCATCATGTCGACCCATTCAAAGGTCGATGCGTTGAAGCCGACCCCCTTCTTCTCCCCGCGGGCCTTCTCCACAATCACCGAACCCTCAAGGCCGGCGTTGTAGATGATCTGCTTCATGGGATACTCGATGGCCTTCATTACGATCTCGGCCCCGATCTTCTCGTCCCCATTAAGCTTTTCCATGACTTCCTTCACCGAATTCTGCGCGTACAGCAGGGTGAGCCCGCCGCCGGGGATGATCCCCTCTTCCACCGCGGAGCGGGTTGCCGAGAGCGCGTCCTCGACGCGGGCCTTCTTTTCCTTCAGCTCGATTTCGGTTGCGGCACCGACGTTGATCACCGCAACACCGCCGGCCAGCTTCGCCTTCCGCTCCTGCAGCTTCTCGATGTCGTAATCAGAGGTGGATTCCTCGATCTGCTTCTGGATCTGCGCGATCCTTCCCTTCACGTCCTTCTGCGAGCCAGCGCCCTCGATGATGGTGGTGTTCTCCTTGTCCACGATGATCTTCTTCGCGCGGCCGAGCTTGTCAATTGTGGTGTTCTCGAGCTTCATGCCCAGGTCCTCGGAGATCACATTCCCGCCGGTGAGCACCGCGATGTCCTCGAGCATCGCCTTCCGCCTGTCGCCGAAGCCGGGTGCCTTCACCGCGACGCAACTGATGGTCTTCCGCAGGGTGTTCACCACGATCGTCGCCAGCGCCTCACCCTCGACCTCCTCGGCGATGATGAGGAGCGGCTTCCCGCTCTGGGCGACCTTTTCCAGGACCGGAAGGAGGTCCTTCATGGAGGCGACCTTCTTGTCGTGGATCAGTATGTAGGTGTCCTCCAGCATGGCCTGCATCGTTTCGGGATCGGTGGCCATATAGGGGGAAATGTATCCCCTGTCGAACTGCATCCCCTCGACGACCTCCAGGTGGGTTTCGATCGATTTCGCCTCTTCCACCGTGATAACGCCGTCCCGGCCGACCTTGTCCATCGCATCGGCGATCAGGCTTCCGATCTCCTCGTCGTTGTTCGCCGAGATGGAGGCCACCTGTGCGATCTCCTTCTTGTCGACGATCTCCCTCGAGGTGGACGCGACGAAATTTACCACCGCTTCGACCGCCTTATCGATGCCCCTCTTCAGGCTCATGGGGTTCGCGCCGGCGGTGACGTTCTTCAGGCTTTCCTTGAAGATGGCCGCTGCCAGGATCGTCGCGGTGGTCGTGCCGTCACCGGCGACATCGTTGGTCTTTGTCGCGACCTCTTTCACCATCTGGGCGCCCATGTTCTCAAAGGGATCGTCCAGTTCGATCTCCTTCGCCACGGTCACGCCGTCTTTCGTGACGGTTGGTGCGCCGAACTTCTTGTCTATCACAACGTTCCTGCCCCTGGGTCCCAGGGTGACCTGAACCGCATCATTCAGCTTTCGCACACCCTCAAAAATAGAGCGTCTTGCTTCCTCGTTATACTGTAAAACCTTAGCCATTGTAATCCTCGCTTATGTTAGTATTCTAAAAATCGCTGCCGTCAGACCGTTATGCGATAACCGCCAGGATATCGCTTTCAGCTACAATCAGATAATCCTTGCCGTCATGCTTCACCTCTGTCCCGGAATATCTTCCGTACAAGACGATGTCACCCACCTTTACCGTCATGGGGATCAGATCCTTACCGTCCCTTTTTCCGACGCCTACCGCCACGACCTTTCCCTGCTGCGGTTTTTCCTTCGCAGTATCGGGAACATAGAGAGAACCGACCTTCTCCACATCCTCTTCCTTCATCTCGATGAGCACTCGATCACTCAATGGTTTAATAGCCACTTTGAACCTCCTTTATGGTACATGCAAATAATTAGCTTGATAATTATTATAATTCAAGCTGAGTAATAAAAAAAGATATAGATTGTTAGCACTCATTTAATTGAGTGCTAACAATCTATTAATATATAGATACAATCACAGTTT
The DNA here is from genome assembly GCA_016929135.1 of Spirochaetota bacterium. Taxonomy (GTDB): domain Bacteria; phylum Spirochaetota; class UBA4802; order UBA4802; family UBA5550; genus JAFGJK01. Next base: position 42,122 of record JAFGJK010000040.1, read on the forward strand.
CAAACCAAAATATTGGTATTTATACTGGATTTTTGCCAGATAAAATAAAATATGAATAAAAATCAATCAATTTTATACAATTTAAAATTAATCAGGACTTTTTTAAAATTAATCGCATCAGCTCTTGATGAAATGCGTCTTCCCGCCCGACTTTTCCACCAGTTCTATCCCCTCGATGACCATCGACGCATCCACCGCCTTGCACATATCGTAGACGGTCAGTGCCGCCACGGCGACACCGGTGATGGCCTCCATCTCCGCACCGGTACGATCCTCAACCCTCACCTCCGAGGTGATGGCGATGCCCCGGCCCGAATCATCAATGCCGATGGCGATGTCGATATAAGTGCACCGCAGGGGATGACACAGGGGGATCAGCGACGGTGTCTGCTTCGCCGCCATGATGCCGGCGATCCTTGCCGCCTCGAAGGGGTCCCCCTTCGGCAGCAGTCCCTTTCGGATGAGATCAAGGGTTTCGCTGGCCATTCGCACGAATCCCCGTGCCCTGGCGATTCTCTTCGTCACCGGCTTCCCCCCCACGTCCACCATGGCAGCCCGGCCGTCAGACCCTATGTGGGTAAATTCCGCCATCACAACCCGTCACGAAAATGCCGGAAAGGCCTCGCGCACATCGCCGTAGGAGATGCCGGCCTTGAGGCTGGAGAGCAGCCTCTGCGATTCTGCGATATCGCCGATGAGATAAAAACCGGCAAGCACGTCATTCTTGAAAAAAAGTTTCTTGCACACCCCCTGTCCCGCCTCGACGCACCGTGTCTCGCGCGCCGGCGCACCCTCCATGGCGCTGCACATCTCCACGGAAAAAATCCTGGTGCCGAATGAATTCAGGACCGCGGGATAAATCTCCCTCCCCAGCTCCGCGCGCTCTCCGGCGGCGTTGAGTCCCGCGATCCTCCCCTGCCGCACCGCGTTCATCCACAGGGAGACGGATCTACCGTTCAGCTCAGCGACGTCGCCGCAGGCATAGACGTCGCTCGCCGAGGTCTCCATCCTTTCGTTCACGATGATCCCCCTGTTCACACGTATCCCCGCGCCCCCCGCCAGTGCCGCATTGGCGCGGACACCCACCGAGAAGATGACCATGTCCGCATCGATCACATCGCCGCCATCGAGCGCCACACCCCGGGCGGTCTCGCTGCCTTCGATCCCCGTGATTCTCTTACCCAGATGAAGCGACAGGCTCCGCTGCGAAATCCTCTCCTGGAAAAATCTCGAACCCTCGCCGTCAAGCTGATTCGGCAGGAGCCTCTCGCTCAGCTCGATGACGCTCACGCGGACCCCCCTCCTCAGCAGCGAAAACGCCGCCTCGAGACCCAGGAGGCCGCCGCCGACCACCGCAGCCTTCTTCACGCCGCCCGCGTACCGGTGGACCCGCTCGGCATCGTCCATCGTCCGTATGGCAAAGACGTTCTTCATCTTCATCGAGTCCGGGAATGGCACAAAGGGTGAGCTGCCGCAGGCGATGATGAGCGCATCGTAGCCGTAGCGGGCTCCCGAAGAGCCGGTGGCCGTCTTCTTCGCAGTGTCGAGGGCGACGATCCTTTCGTCCAGCCGCAGCTCGACCTTCTGTTCGTCGCACCATTCCCTGGACAGAATATGAAAATTCGATTTATTCACGACGGCGGGGTCGCCGATGTACTCCGTCAGGTAGGGTCTGTAGTAGGGGATATGGGGCTCGTCGCCGATGAGGATAATCTCGATATCCCCGTTCTTCCCCCTCATCTCCTTGACGGCGGTCACGCCCGCCGCGGATGCCCCGATTACGACGACCCGTCTAGAACCGGTCACGGCGTCCACCCGGACTATTCCCCCTCCCGGGAATGCTGCATTTCAGCGATCCTGCGGACCGACTTCACCATGTAGTTGACAAGCCCGGCGATGATGTACAGCGCCGTGACCGTGAAGATCGCCCACATTCTGAAAAAGAAGAGCAGCACGCCCAGCGCCAAGACGGTGATCACAAGGATCACCGGGCTCTTTTTATAGATGTCCGCGAAGATCTTGTTATAATCCACCTTCGAGACCATCAGCAGCCCTATGAAAATGTAGATGACGATGAACACCTCGAGCGGTATGGTAAAATCGATGCTGCCGAAGAAGGGAAAGGTCGCGTAGGACAGGCCGGGGATGCATGCGATGACGATACCGGCCGCGGGAGAGGGGAGGCCGGTGAAACCGTACTTCTCCTCGGAACTGATGTTGAAGCGAGCGAGCCGGTAGATTGCGCATATCGGGTAGATCGGCGCGATGATCATCCCCACATCGAACCCGTGACCCAGCTGCGGCAGCCTGATCAGAAAGGCCTGGTAGGCGATCACGGCCGGTGCGATCCCGTAGGCGATGCCGTCCGCCAGGGAATCCAGCTCCACGCCCACGGGGCTTGCCACGTTCATCGCCCGGGCCACGGCGCCGTCCAGGGCGTCGCATATGGCGCCGAAGAACACCAGGACCCCGGCTACGGTGATCGACACCGCGTCACCCTTGCTGGCGAAAAGAATCGCGAAGAAGCCCATGGTCATGTTGGACATCGTGATCATGTTGGGAACGATGGAACGCTTCTTCTTAATGAATTCGCCGATTTTCTTTCTTCGTGTCATACCCTCACCTGCTCGGGTTCATGGATGGGCCGCATTCACGATACGACCGGATTCAGTAATCGTCATCACATTACTTTATTCCATTTCCGACCGTGTCAATAAAAAAAACCGCCCCGCAAGCCCACGCGCATTGCGGCCGAATGCGCCAGCCCCCCGGGGGCTCACAGTCTGTCCTGCAGATATTCCATAAGTTCGCGATGGTCCTGGAGCACCAGGGAGGCCTCCCGGAGATGCTCCTCGGGTAGCGATGTGGCCAGGGCGATGCACTGGATCCCGGCGCCCACGGCCGAGCGTATCCCCATCGGGGCGTTCTCCACGGCCAGGGATTCATGGACACCCCCCCCGGCAAGGCGCAGCGCCGTGGCATAGGGCTCCGGGTCCGGCTTCCCCCTAGAGACGTCGTCCGCCGTCACGACAGCGTCGAAGCAATCCATGACGTCCCGCGGCAGGGCCCGCTCGACCGATCTCCTGAGAGAGCCGGTCACCAGGGCAAGCGCGATGCGCCTCTCCCGCAGAAAATGAAGTATCTCCTTCACGAGAGGGAACAGGCCGACGGGCTGCCGCTCGAAGATCGATATCTTTTTCTCCAGTATCCGCCCGTATTCATCGTCCCCCGGATAGGCGACGTTCCGTTCCCTGAATATGTCGATGACCGAATCCCTCCCCGACATCCCCTCGCGCCGGTATATATCGAGCGGCGCCAGATCGACCCCGTACTGCCGGAAGACCCGGATCCACGCATCGGCGTGGCGGGGCATGGAATCGAGAATGACCCCGTCCATGTCGAATAAAACGCTCCGTATCCCCTTCTCCATGGATCAACAGACGTATTTGTCCCCCTCCAGAAACTCCTTGTGTATCACCTTCACCGCCAGCTCCGCGTACATCCCGTCGATCACGCAGGAGATCCCGATCTCCGAGGTCGATATCATCTCGATATTGATGCCGTGCTCCGAGAGCACGTTGAATATCTTCCCGGCCACGCCGTAGGATGAGATCATCCCGACGCCCACCGCCGACACGATGGCGATGTCCTCCTTCGTGTCGATGGCGCTGGCCCCCAGCTCCTCCATCAGGCCGTTGCAAAGCTCCACGGCCTTCGCCAGGTTGTTCTTCATAACGGTGAAGGATATCGATGCCTTGTTGTCCCTCCCGGTGGACTGGATGATCATGTTCACATAAATTTTGTGTTCGCCCAGCAGCCCGAAAAGACGGGCGGCCACGCCGGGCCTGTCCGGGATGTCCCGAATGGTTATCTTGGCCTCGTCCATCTTCGAGGTGACCCCGCTGATTACGAACTTTTCCATCATCTCCTCCTTCGGCATGACGATTGTCCCCGGCTCGTTGTTGTAGCTCGACCGCACGTGGAGCCGTATGTTGTATTTCTTGGAGAATTCCACGGACCGGGAGTGGAGCACCCCCGCGCCGAGCCTGGCCAGCTCCAGCATCTCCTCGTAGCTTATCTCCTTCAGCTTCATCGTGTTCTGCACCAGCCTGGGATCCGCGGTGAAGACGCCGTCGACGTCCGTGTAGATCTCGCAGTCCCTCGTTCCCAGCACCGCCGCAAGCGCCACCGCGGAGGTGTCCGAGCCGCCGCGGCCCAGCGTGGTGATGTTCTCGTCGGCGTCGATCCCCTGGAATCCCGCCACGATCACCACCTTGTTGCCGTCCAGTGACTGCTTGATCCTATCAGTGGATATGCTCTCGATCTTGGCGTTGCTGAAATTGCCGTCGGTGATCACCCTGATCTGCGATCCGGTGTAGGATATGGCGTCGATCCCGATCTCGTGCAGTGCCATCGCCAGGAGCGAAATGGAGACCTGCTCCCCCGTGGAGAGGAGCATATCCATCTCCCTGCTGCTGGGGTTTGCGGTGATCTCCCGCGAGAGCGCGACGAGCTGGTCCGTGGTCTTCCCCATGGCCGAGACCACTACCACCACGGAGTACCCCCGGTCCACGTAGCCCTTGATGCGCCCCGCCACGTTCTGTATCTTCTCAGAGGTACCGACGGAGGTGCCGCCGTATTTCTGCACGACAATCTTCTTCTGGGCCATATGCCCTCCCCGCGAATGAATGGCGGCCGCCGCAGGGAGACCGCCGATTATTTGTTGCAGGGTAACGGCACCGTCCGAATACGGTCAATAAAAATTGTGGCGTGAGAGGAATTTATTGCGGCGTCAACTGCCGCGCGAGGGGATGGCTACGGCGAGACATTGCTGCCAGGCGTGACGACAACGGTACCAAGCCTAGTTGCGTATGTTCCGAAATCACCATCCGTAAACAGGGTGCCATAATGCGTTGCTGGGGTATATGCCGCGCGGTACACATCGTAGGTGCCGGCCGGCACGTTCTCGATGGTATAAGGACCCGTGGCGGTGTAGGTGGCCAGCTGGGGCACCTGGAAGTCGTTCACCACTGACAGGTAGTTGTTCCAGCTTGTCTGGTATTGATCGAAGTCGGTGCACGTTCCCGGCACCAGAACGTTCCACCGCTCCAGATAGGTCTCGTGGCGCAGGTAGTACTCCAGGTACTGGTCCATGTAGTACCCAGGGGTGGACGGCAGCGCCGGCAGGTTGCAGTTCACCGAATGCCCGAGTGATGGAGAACCCTGGCCGCGTACCAGGTCCGACGGTATCGTGTAGCTTTCGATGGAGCTCCCCGCCGGCACGGCGATGACCATTGAATTCGCCGCCACCGTGCCGCTGATGGTGCCGGTGTAGCCCACCGTGTAGGCCCTGACAACGGTATGCAGGTTCCCCCCCAGGGTGGTCTCGTCGGTCTGGACGTCCCTGAGCCAGTCCGAGGGGGCGTAGAAGTGCACCACCCTGAAGGCCCCGCTGTCGTAGGTCTCGTACTCGTAGAGCTTCATGAAATTGTTCAGCACCATGCGCACCTCCAGCACCTGGGGCGTCCCCTGCTGCACCGTCAGCCCGCCGGTGATGGGGAGGAGCATGGGGAATATCCTGTTGGTGTAGTAGGCGCCTGCATAGGTCAGCGTATCGTCGTGGGAATGGACCATGTAGTCGCTGATGTTCAGCCCCCCCAGGGTGTTCTCGAAGAAGGTGGTGGTCATGTCCTGCAGATACTTGTAGCCGTCGCCGTCCTGGTAGAATTTCCTCGCCCCGTCGACGACCATTCTCCGCATGTAGACCATCAGGTAGACGTAGGTGCCGGAGGAGACGTCGTCGTTCTGGAGGACCAGGCCGCTGCCGTCGAAGAAGGGGCTGTTGCTGAAGGGGGCGGCGATCCCCTGGCGGTAATCGCTGAACTTGTAGCTGTTGCCGCGCGTGTCCACCAGCCGCATCTCGGCGATGTCCATGCCGAACCAGGTGGGGGCGGTATCGCTTCCGCTGAAAAAGCTGGTCACCTGCACCGAATCGTCCCTCACCAAAGTGCTTGTCACTCCCGGAAATTTCCAGTCGGCGGGGCCGTTGGACTCGTAGGTCCCCTTGAAGACCACGTAGAGTGAATTGCTCTCCAGCTCGGTCAGGAGGGGCGTGTCGCCGCAGCTCACCAGGGAGGCGCAGGCCGCGAACAGGAGCAGCCACAGTAGATATTTGGCACGCATCATCATCCGTATGTATTCCGCCGTCTATATGTTGAAATAGAGCATGATGCCCGCATTGATGACATGGCCGTTGTTCCGGGCACCCTGCATGTAACTCTCATAAAGAAATATATAGTCGATCCTCAGGCCGATGTTCACGATCCTGCCGGCGGGGAACGACAGCTCGAAACCCGCCATGAACATGATATCCCACTGGCTCAGTTTGTCCGGTTTGACATAGAGCCAGCACCCGCCGGCACCCGCCTTGAACTGGAATCGGAGCGGCAGGTCCAGGGGGAGCAGGAAGATCATGTTCCCGTACACCGGAACCATGGTGAGCTCGTTGACGCCGGAGGATGTAAAGTGCTGGTACGAAGTGTCCAGCCCTATCTTCAGCAGATCGTAGGGGGTGTTGTACCTGAAGAAGATCCCTCCCCCCAGGGCGGTCTGCACCAGATCCCCCGTGGGGCCCACGGGCGTGATGGGACCGAACCACGCGCCGATCTGCGGCCGCGTGAAATACTCGGTCCTGTCCCTTACCGCAAAAAGCTCCCTGGATGAGGCAAGCAGGAAGACGCACACGAAGAGAATGGATATAATGAACCTGGTTTTAAATGCCTTCAATCAGAGATCCTGGATACTGTGAATATGTGTATATGATACCGCTACGGGCCATATGTTACAGAGTACGGTTATATTCAGCGAAGGCGCATTTCTGTCAATAACATTAAGGTTCTCAGAACGCAGATTCCCTGGAATCCAGCGGCGGATCGTAGGCCACCCGGTACAGATAGAGCCCGTACGGCGGGGCCGTGATGCCGCTGAAATCCCTGTCCCTCTGCTCCAGGATATCCCGTATGCGGGACGGCTCCTCCCCTCCCCGGCTCATCTCCACCATCGTGCCGACGATGATCCTCACCATGTGATGGAGAAAGGCGTTGCCCACCACCCTGATCTCAATCAGCTCGTCCATCCGTGCGATACGGATATCGGTGAGCCTGCGCACGGGATTTTTACCGTGGATCTCGCTCTTCTTGCAGAAGGATGAGAAATCGAACTCGCCGATTATGTGCGCCGCTGCCTGCCGCAGGTATTCCACGTCCACCTGCTCGCGCATCCACATCGCCCGGTAGCGCATGAAGGGGGTCCGCTGGGGATAATTGAAGATGTAGTACCGGTACTCCCGCTCGACCGCGTCGAATCGCGCATGGAACGAGTCCTCCACGCGGTACGCGTTCCGGATCGAAATGTCGGGGGGAAGGATCCCGTTCAGCCCGATGCAGATTTTCTGGAGGGGGATGTCCCTGGCGAGATCGAAATGGATGACCTGGCCGAGAGAGTGGACGCCGGCGTCAGTCCTTCCCGATGCGACGACCCGTACCGTCTCCCTCGTCAGCACTCTGACGGCGCCCTCTATCTCCCCCTGCACCGATCTCCCGTGCGCCTGTATCTGCCACCCGTTGAAGCCGCTTCCATCGTACTGGACTATGCAGGCGATTCTCCCGTCCCCTTTCCTTCCAGCTCCTTCTGCCATTCCTCGATTTTCTGGTTGATTATATCGTAGAGATCCCTGGTCATGTCGAGCAGCTCGCTCGGCCGCGACTTCGACGTCTTGCCGGCGCCGAAAAGCCTGCTGAGGTATCTCTTGCACTTATCAAAATTCTCGATGCGCTTATTTGTGTCCGGCTCCTTGGCGCCGACCTTCACCGTCAGTATCGCCGTCATGTACAGGATCCCCTCGTATCCCCAGTTCCTGTCGGTGTCAGGGCCGAGATGTCCCACCGCCTCCACCGGCTCCTTGCCGGTCTGTATAAGATCCAGCACGGTCACATAGTACTGGTACGCCTTCTTGTAAAAAAACGCCGATATCTTCTTGTACGCCTTGTCCGGGTATTCCTTCGAAAGGTCGTCGAAAATCCACGCCGCCCGGATGGATGAGAGGGCGTTTTTTATCGTCGGGGCGACATTCTTGTTTCTGAAGCTGTAGCAGTCGACGACGAGCAGGTACGATGCCGCACCCATCTCCTCTGTCCTGTCCGCCCTGAAATCGATGTCGCCGAAAAACTTCTTCACCGCGTTCTTTCTCGCCACGGTGAGTTCGCGCAGCTTCTCGACCTCCTCCTCCTTCAGGGACTCGAAATCCTTCGGATAGGATGTGTAGAGGCAGTTCGGGCATACCGTCATCACATATATCAGAGGGTTGATCTTCCCGAATTTCTTGCTCACCTCGTAGAGCCTGCGGAGCTCGTCGGTCAATTTCCCGGCGATGAGGCGTCCACCGCCCGACAATAGCTCCTCCCGGTGGAATTCATAGGAACAGACAGGGCATTTTGTGACATTCTTCTGCCTGAAGGTTACTTTTTTCGGCTCTTCCATGATAATCTCCGCCCCCCGCATGCGGAAGGGTAATTTTCAACAGAATACTAATTACTATATTATCTATAGTTGGTAGTGGAATCATAATCAACTAATATTTATTTAAAGAGAAGCCTTTTTTTTGTCGAAAATAGATTAAATCAGGAATCCGAGGTTCCACCATGAATCAAAAACGGGGACTGCTCCTTTCAATCCTTTTTACCGTACTGATCGCCGTTTCATTACAGAGCGATCTCTATCCCGTATCCACTGCCGTGAAATCGCAGGAGGATTACATCTTCACGCTCGATGCGCTGAGGAACATCAACATCATGGTTGAGAACTTCTCCGAGGATTCCATCCAGAAAAAGCACGATCAGATTCAAGCGCTCTTCCGCGAGGCCAGTGAAACCCTCTACGCCCAGAACTTCGACGGCTCGTACCAGAAATTCAGGAAGCTGAAATTCGACCTCATCGATCTTCTGGATACGATATCGCAAAAGTACCTTGATCGCACGAAGGAGATACTCGATTCGACGCAGAAGGAGTCCTTCGATATACTCATCAAGTACAGCCCGAAGAACACCTCATTTATCACGTACTTCAGGAAGCCCTTCGATCCCCTCCACGACGTGAAGGTTTACGACGCGACCAAGTATCATTATTTTCACTCCAGGGTGAAGATTGCCACATACCTCAGGAACGGCTACAAGAACTACCATGAGGCCCTGAACTCCTTCAAGGACCCGGAGATAGAAATGCTTCGCAAGAAGAAATACATGACGCCGGGTAGCCAGAATTTCATCATCGAACGTTTCCTCACCGTTATCGAGAACTGCCGGCAGGCCAAGCAGTACGGCATCGAGATACACCGGATCCTCAATGCCAACGAATTCGGGAAAAGCCTCGCCGAGTTCGGCATCTCGGGACAGTCCATGGACCCCATATTCGACTACCGCATACCCGAGCAGTTCAAGATCGACGCCAACGACAATATCGGCCTCATCCACGCCATCGAACTGAAACGACTTGAGAAAAGGAAAAAATAGCAAGTGGCATGAAGAAAAGCGGCGGTATTCACCGCCGCTTTTCTTCATCATACAATACTATACGGTACTGTACTATTTTTCCTCCTCTTTCTTGTCCTTCTTCTTTTCTTCCTTCTTGGATTCCTTGACCTTCTTCTTCTCCTTCCCCTCTGCGTCTTTTGCCTTCACCGGGGACTTCTCCTTCTCCGACTTTTCGCGGACCACCAGCTCAACCAGGGCCATCTCGGCGGCGTCACCCGCCCTCCGCTTGCCCAGCAGATAGAGCCTCGTATAGCCCCCCTTCCGGTCCTTGAACCTCGGGGCGATCCGGTCGAAAAGCTTCTTCACAACATCCTCGTCCTTGACGACCTTCATGACCTCACGCTTGTCGTGCAGGACGCCCGCCTTGTTGTCGGTCTGGGTCAGGCTCTTCTTCGCCCTCGTGATGAGCTTCTCCGATATCCGCTTCAGCTCCTTCCCCTTCTCCTTTGTGGTGATGATCCTCTCTTTTGCAAAAAACGACGTCACCAGGTTGTTGTACATCGCCTTCCTGTGCGAATGGGACCTTCCCAGCTGTCGAATATTGTTCCTGTGTCTCATGTTGTACCTCGATTACTCCTTCAACCCAAGGCTTAAATGATATGCTTCCAGTTTCGATTTCACTTCTTTGAGCACCAGATCGCTGTAGTGCTTGGATTTCTTCAACTCATCCTCGGTCTTTTTCACGAGCTGTTCCAGCAGGGAGATGTCAAGGCTCTTGAGCGTGTTGTAGGCCCGTACCGAAAGTTCCACCTCGTCGATCGATTTCGCCAGCAGCGTTTTCATCCGCTCAATATTCTCGTCAACGACTTCGACCTCTTCCTCCACCTCCTCTTCGAAGTTTATGAAGATGGTCAGATGGTCCTTTATGATCTTTGCCGCCTGGGCAAGCGCATCATCGGGAGAAATCGAGCCATCGGTCCATATCTCGATGATCAGCTTGTCGAAGTCGGTCCGCTGGCCGACGCGGGTATCCTCTATCTTTACGTTCACCTTTTTGACGGGCGAAAAAATCGAGTCGATGGCGATAACGCCGATTGTCTCGGTGTTCGATTTGTTGACCTCGGCAGGAATATACCCTCTTCCGCGCTCCACCTGAACCTCCATATCGATCGCTGCCGATTCGTTCAGCGTGGCCAGGACGAGGTCCTTGTTCATCACTTCCACCTCGGGATCGGTGCTGAAATCCTCACCCAGAAGATTGCCCGGCCCCTTCTTCTTGATGTGAAGGACCTTCGGCATCTCCCCGCTGTATTTGAAGCGGAGCTTTTTAAGATTCAGGATAATCCTGGTAACGTCTTCGTACACACCCTCGATCGTATAAAATTCGTGCGGCACGCCCTCGACCTTGATCGCAGTTATGGCCGCACCCTCGATAGATGATAAAAGTACCCGTCTCAGAGAATTCCCTATTGTGAGGCCGTAACCCTTTTCAAAAGGCTCGGCGATAAACCTGCCGTAATGCGCCTGCAACTCATCGTGCTCGAATACGATCTTGTTCGGCCTTTTAAATCCTTTTAACAGGTTCTTGGGGGCTGCTTTTACATCCATATTTACCGTTACTCCCCTTACTTATTTATATACCGCCCACCGGTAGAAACACAATCAATATACTCATGTCCGGATACAGCGGCTATTTCGAGTAGAGCTCAACTACCAACTGTTCGTTAAAATTCGCAGTGATATCCTGCCTGACCGGCAGCCGCACCACCTTTCCGCGCCTGTTTTCAAAATCTATCTCCAGCCATTCGGGCACAGAATCGACGGCCTTGGCCAGTTTTATCGAATCCTCGATCATCACGTTCCCGGTGTAATTGGGCTTGATCTGAATCTCCATCCCTTCCTTGACCCTGAAGGAGGGGATATCGACGATCATGCCGTTGACCGTGACGTGCCCGTGCTGTACGAACTGCCGTGCCTGGGAGCGCGAGGAAGCAAATCCCATCCTGTACACGACATTGTCGAGCCGCCGCTCCAGGAGCGACATCATGTTATCGCCGGTCACCCCCTTCATCCTGTTGGCATCCGCGAAGAGGAGCCTGAACTGGCTCTCCAGGATGCCGTAGCTTCGGCGGATCTTCTGCTTTTCACGCAGCTGCACCGCGTAGTCCGACATCTTCGCCCGTCTTTTTCGCGGCGGCCCGGGGGGGAATTTCCTTTTTCCCTTCAGCGGGCATTTGTCGGTCAGGCACCTCTGCCCCTTGAGCATCAGGGGGGTCATCTCCCGCCTGCACAGTTTGCATCTTGGTCCGGTATATCTAGCCATAGGTCATAACTCCGTCATACACGTCTTCTTTTTTTCGGCCTGCACCCGTTGTGCGGCACCGGCGTCACGTCTTTGATCTTCGTAATATTGATTCCCGTCTGAAAGAGGGAGCGAATGGCGGCCTCTCGCCCGATTCCGGGCCCCTTCACGAAAACCTCCACGGACTGTATTCCCGAGGCATCCACCGCCCTCTGTGCGGCATTTTTCGCCGCCATCTGCGCGGCAAAGGGCGTCGACTTCCTGGATCCCTTGAATCCCTCGCCCCCGGAGGACGCCCAGGCGATCACGTTACCCTGCATGTCAGTGATGGTAATGATCGTATTGTTATAGGTCGCCTGCACGTACGCCCTGCCTATGGGTACGCTCTTTTTCTCTTTTTTCTTGGTCCTGGACTTTTTCTGTTTCACGGATTACTCCTCATTTCTTCTTTTTGCTTCCGATGGGCTGCCGCTTGTTGCCCTTTCGGGTCTTGGCGTTGTTCTTCGTGTTCTGGCCCCGCACGGGCAGTCCCCTCCTGTGCCTGATGCCCCGGTAACAGCCGATATCCATGAGCCTCTTTATATTCATGGCGACTTCGGTTCGCAGATCGCCCTCCACCTTGAACTTCTCTATCGCTTTCCGTATATTGCTGATCTCCTCGTCCGCGAGGTCCTTCACTCGTTTGTCCGGGTCAACCCGCGCCTGATCGAGGACGATCCTCGACGTGGAAAGTCCGATCCCGTAGATATAGGTCAATCCGATTTCTATTCGTTTGTTGTTGGGTAAATCGACTCCCGCAATACGTGCCATATAATGATTCCCTCTATGATATTAGTGTTTTTTCGCAGTCCGTATTTTCTGCCGCTGCTTGTGCCGCGGGTTCGTGCAGATTACGCGAACGATCCCCCTGCGCTTGATCACCTTGCACTCGTTGCATATCTTCCGTACCGATACTCTCACCTTCATATTGACCTCTTGAATCACGCGATGATTCTGTATTAATTCTTGCTCCTGTATATGATGCGGCCCCTGTTCAAATCGTACGGGGAAAGCTCCACGGTCACCCTGTCGCCCGCAAGGATCCTGATATAATGCATGCGCATCTTGCCGGAGATATGGGCGAGCACGATGTGGCCGTTATCGAGCTTCACGCGAAACATCGCGTTCGGCAGCGGCTCCACCACCACACCCTCGACTTCAATAGGTTCTTCTTTTGCCATTCCTTTGTATCACCATCATTCTGCGGCGCGTTTCGACGCCACTCTAATATCTGCTCTTCATCCTGGTGCTCTTGATGAATCCGTCATAGTGCCGCATGAGCAGCTGCGACTCGATCTGCTTCAGCGTGTCAAGCGCCACGCCCACAACTATCAGCAGGGAGGTGCCGCCGAAGAGGTACGCCAATTCCGGGCTCACCTGCTCAGGCCACATCCGTATGATAAAATCCGGCGCGATCGCAATGAGCGCCAGGAAAACCGATCCGGACAGCGTAATCCGGTTCAGAATAACCATTATATACTCCGCGGTGTTCTGCCCCGGCCGTATCCCCGGTATGAACCCCCCGTATTTCTTCAGGTTGTCGGCAATCTCCGTCGGGTTAAACCTGATGGAGGTATAGAAATAACAGAAAAAAATGATCAGCGTGCTGTACAGTATCATGTACGGCGCCTGCCCCGGAGACAGCCAGAACTGCAGCCGGTGCATGAAGGCCGAATTGGTCCCCCCGAACATGCCGATGGCCTGCGACGGAAAGACGATCAGCGCCGACGCGAATATGATCGGGATGACCCCCGCGGCATTCACCCTCAGGGGAATGTACTGCGCGCTCTGCTGCATCACCGATTTCCCGACAATCTTCTTCCCGTACTGTACCGGTATCCTCCTCGTTCCCAGCGTCAGGAGGATCGATCCCGCGATGACCACAAGGAACACGATTACCAGTATTATGCCGATGATCGGCTCACCGGTATCGCGTATCTTCAGGATGGTCTGCTGCACCGCCTGCGGGGCCCTCACGATGATGCCCGCCATAATGAGCAGCGACACGCCGTTGCCGATGCCTCGCTCGGTGATCACCTCGCCGAGCCATACCAGCACCATCGTCCCTGTGGTGATGGAAACAACCGCCAGGATGATGAAGCCGATGGTCTCGTCCGCCACCACCGGTGTCCCCCCCCGGGTCTTCATCGAGCGGAGCCAGAAGGTCAGCGAGAAGGACTGGACGGTACACAGGACAACCGTTCCGTAGCGCACCAGCTGGTTGATTTTCTTCTGCCCCTCGTGGCCTTCCTTTGAAAGCTTCTCCAGGTACGGGAACACCACCTTTAAAAGATCGAAAATAATGGACGATGTTATATACGGCATGATCCCCAGCGCAAAGAGCGAAAAGCGCTTGAAGGCGCCGCCCACCATCAGGTCAAAGAAATTCAGCAGTCCCGAACTCTGGGCCTCGGAAAAATAGGTCTTCAGGGCATCGATATTGATGCCAGGGATCGGGATATGCGCTCCAATCCTGTACACCACCAGAATGAATATGGTAAAGAAGATCCTCTTTCGGAGATCCGGGATTTTGAAGATATTGACTACTACGTTTGCCATTCCCAGTATCAGCTCTTTTTCTTGCTCTTTCGCTCGGGATAGGTTCTGATCACGACCTCGCCGCCCGCATTCTTGATTTTTTCAATCGCCGGTTTCGTGAAGGCGTCCGCAGTGATCTTCACCCCCCTCGTCAGGTCCCCCCGCGACAGCACCTTCACCGGCTCCTTGGGGTTGGCGATCAGCCCCTGCGCCTTCATCTCCTCGGGGGTGATCTCCTTCGCCTCAAGGGCGTTGATCGAGGAAAGATTTATCTCCTGGTACTTGTTTCCGTACGCCTTGTTGTTGAATCCCCGTTTGGGCACCCTTCGCTGCAGCGGCATCTGGCCGCCCTCGAACCAGGCATAGTGCTTGCTGCCGGAGCGGCTCTTCTGTCCCTTCTGCCCTCTCCCCGAGGTTTTCCCGCTGCCACTGCCGATGCCGCAACCGACCCGTTTTCTACTTCTGTGCGATCCAGGGCGCTTCAATGAATACTGTGCGTTCATAGTATCTCTCTACTCGTTTATTTCCTTCACCTCAACGAGATGTATCACCTTATTGATCATCCCGCGGATAACGGGATTGTCGTCATGGACTCTCTCCGCGTTAATCCTTCTGAGTCCCAGCGCCCTCAGCGTCAGTTTCAACGGAGGGATAACGCCAATCTGACTTCGTGTCTGCTTTACCAGTAGTTTCTTTGCCATATCGAACTATTCCCACAACCTGTTAATCTGGACCTCCCGGGAGGTCGCCGCCTCCTGCAGGCTCCTGAGCTGCATCAGCCCGTCAAGGGTCGCCTTCACGAGGTTAATCGGATTCCTGGATCCCTGCGCCTTCGTCAGGATATCGCTGATTCCTACCCTTTCCACCACCGCGCGGACCGATGCCCCGGCGATGATCCCGGTACCGGGGGTTGCGGGCTTCAGGAGGACCTTCGCCGACTTGAACTTGCCGATGATCGCATGCGGTATGGTCGTCTTGTTCAGATTGATCTTGTAGATGTTCTTCTTCGCGTTTTCCTTGCTCTTGTCAATGGCGTCCGGCACCTCGTTCGCTTTCCCGAAACCGACGCCCACGTGCCCCTTTCCGTCGCCGATGACCGCCAGGGCGCTGAAGGAGAACCGACGCCCCCCCTTCACGACCTTCGCCACCCGCTTTATCGTGACAATCTTTTCCGCCAGCTCGAGGCCCTCAGGATTTATCCGCTTTCTGATGATCTTCATATGATACAGCTCCTAGAATTGTAACCCGCTCTCGCGCGCTGAGTCGGCGAACGCCTTTATCTTCCCGTGGTACAGAAATCCGTTCCTGTCGAAAACGACGATCTTGATCCCTCGCTCGAGGGCCTTCGCAGCGACCGCCTTCCCGAGCTCCTTCGCCGCGTCCTTGTTGTTCTTCACCTTCAAACCGGCGAAATCCTTGCTCAGGGTCGAGATCCCCACCTCCGTCGTCCCCTTCGCATCATCGATTATCTGGGCATACAGCGATTTGTTGGACCTGCTGATGCAGAGTCTCATCCGGTCCTTCTTCGGGTTCAGCTTTCTTTTTATGCGCAGTTTCCGCCGCTGTAGGCGTTTTTGTTTCAGGGTATTTCTGTTCATGTTACTTACCTGTCTTGCCCGCCTTTTTCCTGATTGTCTCGTCTTTGTACTTTATCCCCTTGCCTTTATAGGGTTCCGGGGGCCTCAGCTCGCGGATATTCGCCGCGACCTGCCCCACCTGCTGCTTGTTGATCCCCTTCACTCGGACCTTTGTCGGCTCGAGCACCTCAAGCTGCACCCCCGCGGGAGGGGAAAAGACGATGGGATGCGAGTAGCCGAGCTGGAACTGCACGTCCTTGCTCTGCTGCGTTGCCCTGTATCCGACGCCGACGATCTCAAGCTCCTTGGTGAAACCCTTGGAGACGCCCACCACTATGTTATTCAGGAGGGCCCTGATGAGACCGCCGCTGGCGATGATCTTTTTGTCCCCGCCGTCGTAATCCGCAACAACCGACAGAATGTTGTTCTCCATCTTCAGGGAGATGCCGTCCAGCAGCGTCATGGAATCCTCGCCGAGAGGTCCCTTCACCGCCACCGTGCTCCCCTTTATATCCACCGTGACACCGGCGGGTATTTCTATGGGTTTTTTTGCTACTCTTGACATCGCATTCTCTCTATCCTATGAGATTTCGCAGATTATCTCTCCGCCGACATTCAGCTTCTTGGCGACCTTGTTCGTGATAATCCCTTTCGGTGTGGATATTATCCAGATGCCTATGTTGTTCATGACGGGCCTGAGCTCCTCGGCCTTCACGTAGACGCGCCGACCGGGCTTGCTCACCCGCCGCAATGTCAGCAACGCCGGCTGGCTGTCAGTCAGGTATTTCAAATACACGCGCAGGAGCTTCTGCTTGTTGTCGTCAATAAGCTTGAAATTCTTTATGAATCCCTCTTCCTTCAGGATCTTGGCAATGGCGACCTTGATCTTCGACGACGGGATATCAACCTTGAGATGCCCCGCCTTGATGGAATTCCTGACACGCGTGAGCATGTCCGCGATTGGGTCTGAAATAGCACTCATTATTATACCCTACTACTCGTATTGTTCTACCAGGATGACTTGATGACGCCGGGAATCTTCCCCTGGCCCGCAAGCTTCCTGAAGCAGATGCGGCACATCTCGAACCGTCTCATGTAGCCCCGGGGCCTGCCACAAATCTTGCACCTGTTGTGATGACGGACCTGGTATTTCGGCCCGATCAAATGCTTCGCTATCATACTTTTTTTAGCCACGCATCACACTCCTAGTCACGAAATGGCATCTTGAATTCTTCGAACAGGGCGACCGCCTCTTCTCTGCTCTTCGCATTGGTCACCATGGTGATATTGATACCGTGAATCTTGTCGACCTTGTCAAAATCAATCTCCGGGAAGATAATCTGCTCCCTCACCGAGAAATTGTAATTGCCGAAATTATCGAAGGCCTTGGGCGACAGCCCCTTGAAGTCCCTCACGCGAGGCAGCGAGATATTGACGAGCCGGTCGAGAAACTCGAACATGCGATCGCCCCTCAGCGTGACCCTGCATCCCACGTCGTATCCGTCCCGTATCTTGAAGTTGGCGATGGATTTCTTCGCCACCGTCTTCACGGCCTTCTGACCCGTGATGGCGGTCAGCTCGTCGATCGTCGCATTGAGCGCCGTTGGGTTTGAGTGGGCATCGCCGATGCCGACATTGAGAACGATCTTCTCGAGCCTCGGGACCTGCATGATGGAGGTGTATTTGAACTTCTCCATCATGTTCTTCTTGATGTTCTTCTGATATTCCTCTCGTAAACGCGCAACCATAACAGCACCCTGCTTAATCTATGCTTTTTCCACAGGCGCGGCAGACCCTCGATTTGGTCTTGTCTTTCTGCTGCACCCCTATCCTCGTGCCTTTCTTGCACTTATCACAGAAGAGGAGCACGTTGGAGATTGCGATGGGGAACTCGATGCTGATCTTCCCCCCCTTGGGATTCTCCTGGGTGGCCCTCATATTCTTGTTCTTCTTGTTCACCCCCTCGACGATCACGCGGCCCTTCTTCCTATCGATCTTCAGTATCTTCCCCTTTCTGCCGCGATCGCTCCCCGTAATGACGATAACGTTGTCATTTACCTTGAGCTTCGAGTTGGTCTTCATTTCACCGTCTATTTTCATGGTATTCTCCGAAACCTAGAGCACTTCCGGTGCCAGTGATACGATCTTCAGGAAATTCTTGTCGCGCAGCTCCCGTGCCACAGGTCCGAAAATTCGGGAGCCCCTGGGCTCCCCCTTCGTGTCGATTATCGCCACCGCGTTGTCGTCAAACCTGATATAGGTGCCGTCCTTCCTGCGCACCGGCTTCTTCGTCCTCACGACGACCGCCCGCAGCACCGCTTTTCCGTGCACCTTCTTCCCCGTGCCGTCCTTGAGGCCGTATGCCGGCTGGGAGTCCTTCACCGCCACGACGATCACATCGCCCACCGAGGCGTAGCGCCGTCTTGACCCGCCGAGGATCTTGATGCACTGCACCCGCTTCACGCCGCTGTTGTCCGCGACATTGAGAAAAGTCTCTACCTGAATCATAGCGCTCTCACCTATTTGGCCTTTTCGATTATTTCGACCAATCTGTATCGCTTTTCCTTTGAAAGCGGCCTGGTCTCCTCAATCCGGACAACATCGCCGATGGAGCATTCGTTCCGCTCATCGTGACTCTTTATCTTCTTCCGTTTGTGGACCGACTTTTTATACAGTGAATGCATGACGAGATTCTCGATCTCGATCACGATGGTCTTGTCCATCGTGTTGCTGACCACCTTGCCAATCAGTTGTTTTCGTCTTCCCTTCATCTCTCTGTCACCTGTCCGACATTGTTATTGTTCACGGGACGGCCTGATGCCCAGCGCGTATTCCCGCTGCAGAGTGAGGACCCTGGCGATGGTCTTCTTGAGCACCTTGATCTTTTTCGGGTTGTCCACCTTGCTCGTCACCGCCTTGAACCTTTCTATCCGCAGGTCCTGTTTGGAATCCGCCAGGAGTTTCTCCAGGTCCTTCAGGGAGAGTTCTTCAAGTTTGCCTTTCATGACAGCCGCGTACCTCTGTTTATCCGTTTATAGTTATAATCTTGGTCTTCACCGGAAGCTTCTGCGAGGCATTCGTCAGTGCGGCCCGGGCAAGATCATGGTCGATTCCGGCGACCTCAAATAGTATCCTTCCCGGCTTGATCCTGGCGATCCATCCCTCAGGATTCCCCTTCCCCTTCCCCATTCGGGTTTCCGCGGGCTTCTTCGTGATCGGGTAATCGGGGAATATCCTGATCCATATCTTCCCGCCCCTCTTGACCGTTCTGGTGATGGCGACACGCGCAGCCTCTATCTGACGGCTCGATATATTTCCCACTTCCAGCGCCTTCAGTGCGACCTCGCCGAAGTCGATCGTTGAACCCCGGTATGCGGCCCCCTTGCTCCGGCCCCTCTGCTGTTTCCTGAACTTTGTCCTCTTCGGCATCAACATGACGCGTAACCCCTATCTCGTTCTTCTCTTGACGGTATATTTGTCTTCTTCGTCTTCCTTGTCGTGCGACAGCACATCGCCGTTGTAGATCCACACCTTGACACCGATGAGTCCGAAGGTCGTCAGTGCCTCCGCGAAGCCGAAATCGATGTCTGCGCGCAGTGTGTGGAGCGGAATCCGCCCCTCCTTGTAGGACTCCGTGCGGGACATTTCAGCGCCGTTGAGGCGGCCGGACACGGTGACCTTGATCCCCAGGGCGCCGCTGCGGATTGCGTTGGTGATGGCCTGCTTTACTGAGCGCCGGTAGGGGAACCTCGCCTCCACCTGGGAGGAGATCTGCTGTGCGATGAGGCGCGAGTTTTTTTCCGGCTTCTTCACCTCGATGATATTTATGTACACGTTTTTCGTCGCGATCTTCATCAGTTGGCCCTTCAGGGTCTCGATGTCGGCCCCCTTCTTGCCGATCAGCACGCCAGGCCGCGACGCATGGATATTCACGTTCACCCTGTCGGGGAAGCGCTCGATGGCCACCCTGGAGATACCGGCATTCTGGTTGTTCTTCTCGATGAACCTCTGAATCTCGATGTCCTCATGAAGGTACTTGGCGTACTGCTTCTTGTCCTCGTACCATATGGAGTCCCATGTCCGATTCACTCCGATCCTGAGGCCTACAGGGTTGACTTTCTGTCCCATATAAATTCCTTCGCTAATTAGTTTTCATCCGACAGAACGATGAGTATATGGCTCGTCCTCTTCCTGATCCTCGATGCGCGCCCCCTGGCCCTTGCCCGGAACCTCTTCAGGGTCTTCCCCTCATCGATGCAGATCTTCTTGATGTACAGCTTCTCCTCGAGAATCTCCGGATTCTTGTACTTGGCGTTGGCGCCGGCGGAATGAAGGGTCGTGAGGAGGAGCTTCGACGCCTTCCGCGGTATTGCCTTGAGCACATCCATGGCCTCCGGCAGCGAATAGCCCCGTATCTCGTTCGCCACCAGCCGCATCTTCGACGCGGAGATCCTGTTGTATTTCGATACCGCTACGGATTCCATCACTTCTTCCTCTTCGCAATCTTGTCGTCTTTCGTCTTGTGCCCCCGGTACGTTCTGGTGGGCGCGAACTCGCCGAGCTTGTGCCCCACCATGTTCTCGGTGACGTACACCGGGATGAAGTTCTTGCCATTGTGAACCATCAGCGTGTGGCCGATCATTTCCGGAAATATCGTCGACCGTCTCGACCAGGTCTTCAGCGCCTTTCTCGTGTTCGTGGAATTCATATCCTCAATCTTCTTGAAAAGCTTGATGTCGATATAGGGTCCTTTTTTTACCGATCGGGCCATGGCTATTTCTTCCTTCTGTTCACAATGTATTTGTCGCTGTACTTGACCTTCTTCCTCGTTTTATACCCCTTGGTGGGCTGACCCGTGGGTGATACCGGGTGGCGTCCGCCCGAGGATTTCCCCTCTCCTCCGCCCAGGGGATGGTCGATGGGATTCATCGCGACGCCGCGGACCTTCGGCCGCTTGTTGAGCCAGCGCGACCGCCCCGCCTTTCCTATGGTGATATTGCCGTAATCCTTGTTCCCCACCTCGCCGATGGTGGCGTAGCACTCCTGGTGGATCTTCCTGATCTCGCCGGAGGGGAGCTTTATCAGACAGTAGGATCCCTCCTTCGCGGTTATGACCGCCGAGGTGCCGGCGGATCGGACAAGCTGTCCCCCCTTCCCCCTGTGCATCTCGATGTTGTAGATCTGCGTGCCCAGCGGTATGCTCTTCAGCGGCAGTGCGTTCCCCGCCTTGATCTCAGCGCTGTCGCCGGTCAGGATAACGTCGCCCACCTTCAGCTGGTTCGGGGCGATGATGTAGCGTTTTTCGCCGTCCAGATAGCTTATCAGGGCGATAAAGGCAGACCGATTGGGGTCGTACTCGATGGTCTCCACCTTTCCGGGAACGTTGAACTTGTTCCTTTTAAAATCAATGATCCGGTATTTCCTCTTGTGTCCGCCACCCTTTCTCCGCACCGATACACGTCCGCCGGCGCCCCTGCCGGCATGCTCCTTGGTGCCTTTGGTCAGCGGTTTGTGAGGCGAGTCCGCGGTCAGCTCGGAATAATCGAGAACGGTCTTGTATCGATTGGTCGGCGTTATCGGCCTGAACTTTTTAATTCCCATCGCTCACTCTCTCTGCTATTTCGATTCAAAGATCTCAATTTTTTCGCCGGCCTTCAGCGTCACTATCGCCTTCTTCCATGCCGCGCGCCGCCCGACCTGAAACCTGATCCTCCGGGTCTTCCCCCTGACGACAATCATGTTGACCCGCTCCGGCTGGACCCCGAATATCGCTTTGACCGCGGCGCTGACCATTTTCTTGTTCGCTTTCATGGGGACCCGGAACACGTACTTGTTCTTGCTCATCAGGTCGGTGGTCTTCTCCGATATTACGGGCTTTACGATGACATCATTCGGATTCATTGTCGTTCCCTACACATATTTTTCGTTCAGATACTGCAACGCGCTCTCGGTGATGACCAGCTGCTTTGAATAAAAGAGGTCCCTTCCGGATATCCGCTTCACGTTATTGTACTGGAACCACGGGAGGTTCCTGATGGACCTCTTGAGGAGCGAGTCATCCTTGTCGGTGATGAGGACGCCCTTGGACACGGAAAGGGCCTTGCCAATGCCGGCGAGCTCCTTAGTCTTACCCGATACGGAAAAATCCTCAACGATCTTTATCGCCCCCTCCTTCGCCTTCAGTGACAGCAGGCTCTTGTAGGCCGATTTCTTCATCTTTTTCGGCAGCTCGATCCGGTAGCACCTGGGCCTGGGGCCGAACACAGTACCGCCCCCCTTCCAGTTGGGAGAGCGGATCGATCCCTGCCGTGCGCGGCCGGTCCCCTTCTGCCTCCAGGGCTTGATCCCACCGCCCGACACTTCGGAACGCTCTTTCGTCGAATGGGTGCCCTGGCGGAGGTTCGCGTTCGCCGCCTTGATGAGCTCGTAGATCAGCACATCGTTTATCTCGACGCCGAAGACGCCGTCTGAAAGATCGGCCTCCCCGATTTTTTTCCCGTCGATTGAATATTTATCAACTTTCATCGCACGCCTGCCTATTTCTCCCGGACCGTGATGATCGAATTCCTGGTCCCCGGAACCGCCCCGGAGATCAGTATGATATTCCTTTCAGGAAACACCTTCACAACCTTGAGGTTCTTGACGGTCACCCGCTTGTCGCCGTAATGGCCGGGCATCTTTTTCCCCCGCCACACCTCGCTCGGATACGCGCAGGCGCCGATCGAACCTGGCGCCCTGTGAAAATTCGATCCGTGTGTTTTCCTGCCGCCGCCGAAGCCGTAACGCTTGATGACGCCTGCAAAGCCCTTCCCCTTCGATACGCCGGACACGTTCACCACGTCATTCTCGGCAAATATGGTGCAGCTCACTACGCTGCCCACCTCAAGAGCCTCATCAAACACATCCACCTCGGTAAAAATTCTTTTTAAAGGAAGATTCTTCTTTTTCAGATCATCTTTTATGGGCTTCACCAGATGCTTTTCCTTTGCATCGGCATACCCGAACTTCAGGGCCGAATACCCGTCCTTTTCAACGCTCTTTTTCTGCACCACCACGCAGGGACCCAGCTCGCAGACGGTCACGGGGATCACCGTTCCATTCTCCTGGATGAACTGCGTCATGCCAACTTTCTTACCTATAAGAGCTTTTTTCATCTCTCATACCATCCGTTTGATTCAAGATAGCGATAGCGTGCTATGAGTATTCGAAGGCGTTACTTCGGCCTTCGCTAGGACTTGATATCAACAGAAACGCCCGCGGGTAGCTCCAGCTTCATCAGAGCTTCAACTGTGTCGGAATTGGGATCAATGATATCAATTAGACGCTTGTGCGTACGTATCTCAAACTGCTCCCTCGATTTCTTGTTCACATGGGGAGACCTGAGTACGCAAAATTTCTCAATCTTTGTCGGCAGAGGAACAGGGCCCGCAATTTTCGCGCCGCTCCTGTTCGTGGTAACAACAATCTTCTCCGCCGATTGATCCAGCAATTTGGCATCAAATGATCGCAATTTAACTCGAATACGCTGTCCCGATAGCTTTGCCACTCGTACTATCCTGCTTTACATTAAATTTTATACGTCACTGGAGACAATCAGACCATCTTTCGATGGTCCGACAGTCTCACAGATGAAATTCCGCGCTAGTGTCTGTTATTCGATGATCTTCGTTACGACACCGGCTCCGACGGTCCTCCCCCCTTCTCGGATTGCGAACCTGAGTTCCTCCTCCATCGCAATCGGGGTGATGAGTTCGACCGTCATCTCTATATCGTCACCCGGCATGACCATCTCCACTCCCTGGGGAAGCTCGATGATACCGGTCACGTCAGTGGTCCTGAAGTAAAACTGCGGACGGTAATTTCCAAAGAACGGCGTATGGCGCCCGCCCTCTTCCTTCTTCAGGACGTACACCTTGCCGATAAATTTTTTATGGGGGGTGATGGAACCCGGCTTGGCGAGCACCTGTCCGCGCTGCACCTCCTCCTTGCCGATACCGCGGAGCAGGCAGCCCACGTTGTCCCCCGCGACTCCCTCATCGAGGATCTTCCTGAACATCTCGACGCCGGTACACACGGTCTTGCGGGTCTCGGTGAATCCGATGATCTCCACCTCTTCCCCTGTCTTAACCATACCCCTCTCAATCCTGCCGGTCACAACGGTGCCGCGGCCGGTGATGGAGAAGACGTCTTCGATGGGCATAAGGAAGGGCTTGTCGCGCTCCCTCTTCGGCTCCGGTACGTACGTATCCAGGGCCTCTCCGAGCTTGATGACGGTCTTAAACCACTCGTCGTCCTTGTCCCCCTTCTCTGCCGCTTCCATCGCCTTCAGCGCCGATCCCGCTATGATCGGGGTCTCGTCTCCGGGGAAATCATATTTCTTCAGAAGGTCGCGGATTTCCATCTCCACGAGCTCCACCATCTCATCGCGATCCGCGGGATCCAGCATGTCCACCTTGTTCAGGTAGACCAGCACGTAGGGGACGTTCACCTGGTGCGCCAGGAGGACGTGTTCCTTGGTCTGGGGCATGGCGCCGTCAGTCGCCGCAACAACCAGTATCGCCGCATCCATCTGGGCGGCGCCGGTGATCATGTTCTTGATGTAGTCGGCATGGCCGGGGCAATCCACATGGGCATAATGCCTGTTGGGGGTCTCATACTCCTGATGGGAGGTAGCGATCGTTATACCACGCGCCTTCTCTTCCGGTGCGTTGTCAATCTGGTCAAACTCCACCGGTTTGCCCAATCCATATTGAATATTGAAACACTTGGTAATCGCAGACGTCAAGGTGGTCTTGCCGTGGTCTATATGACCGATCGTTCCAACGTTCACGTGAGGTTTCGTCCTTTCAAACTTTGCTTTCCCCATTAGATCACTCCTTAAAAAAATTTCCTCGCAACTGGCCGTTTATTCGTAATTCAATACTAAATAGAATAGATAGCTATATTACCCGAGAATCCCCCCGAAAAGCGGGTTTTTGAATAAAAAAAAAATATGGTTATTCTGTCAACACATTAATAAAAATTTTTACGTTTTACCCCTCCCGCCCTCTTTCGTGATCCCCACAACAACCGGCGGCTGTTTCTGACCGGGATCAGTACATCAGACCGCGAATCCTTCCAATGATCTTCTCCGTGATCTCGTCCGGCACCGTCTCATAATGAGAAAACTGGAGGGTATGCTGGGCCCTCCCCTGGCTCATGGACCGCACGCTGGTGGCGTACCCGAACATCTCCGACAGGGGGACATAGCCGTCAATCACCTTCAGCCTTCCGCGCATGGTGATCCCCTCGATCTTGCCGCGCCGCGAGCTCAGGTCGTTGATGATGTCACCGGTATACTCGTCCGGCGACACCACCTCCAGTTTCATGACCGGCTCCATGAGGGTCGGCGCCGCCTTCCGGACACCATCCTTGAGGCAGTTATTGGCGGCGATTCTGTAGGCGACGTCCACCGATTCGTTCTCCCGGTACGATCCGCCCGTGAGACGAACCTTCACGTCGTCCATTTTATAGCCCGCCAGGACGCCCGCCATCATACCGTCCTCGAGCCCCGCCCGGATGTCGTCGATGAACTCCTCCGGGATCTCCCCCCCGGAGAGGCGGTTCTCGAAGACGAAGCCGGCCCCCGGACCCGCCGGCTCCAGCGCGATTGCCACGTGCCCGTACTGGTTCTTGCCGCCCACCTGCCGTTCGAACACGAAGTCCGCCTCGGCGCTTTTGGTGACGGTCTCCTTGTAGGTCACCTGGGGCTTCCCCACGTTGGCCTGGACATTGAACTCCCTGAGGAGCCTGTCCACAATCACGTCCAGGTGCAGCTCCCCCATCCCGGAGATGAGCAGCTGCCCCGTGTCGGCGTCGGTCTTCACGTGAAAGGTCGGGTCCTCCTCCTCCAGCCTGCTCAGGGCCGCGCTGAACTTGTCCTGATCCGCCTTGGTCTTCGGTTCTATGGCGATGGATATCACCGGCTCCGGGAAGTCCATCTTCTCCAGGAGGATCAGCCCCTCCCTGCCGGTAAGGGTGTCGCCGGTCCTGGCGTTCTTGAATCCCACCACGGCCGCGATATCGCCGGTGAAGACCTCCTTGATGTCCTCCCGGTCGTTGGCGTGCATCCTCAGGAAGCGGTTCACCCGCTCCTTCTTGTTCGTCGATATGTTGTAGACCGTGTCCCCCACCGCCACGTGGCCGGAGTAGACACGGAGGAAGGAGAGCTTCCCCACGTAGGGATCCGACATCAGCTTGAAGACAAGCCCGCAGAAGGGTTCCTTGTCGTCCGCAGGGATCACCACCATCTCCTCGGGTTTCTTCGGATCGTGACCGACGACCTCTTTTATGTCACGGGGTGAGGGGAGATAATCGACGATGGCATCGAGCACCGTCTGCACCCCCTTGTTCTTCAGCGCCGATCCGCAGAAGACGGGGAACAGTGCGGTCTTCAGGGTGACACGTCGTATCGCCTCCTTCAATTCATCGGCAGCCGGCTCGATCCCCTCGAGAAATTTCTCCATCACCGCGTCGTCGTGCTCGGCGATCCTCTCGATCATCTCGTCGCGGGCGAGCTTCGCCCTCTCCATCAACTCCGCGGGGATGGTGGAGACCTCCACCTCCTGGCCCAGGGTGTCCCTCCAGGAGACACGCTTCATCGCCACCAGATCCACCACGCCGGCGAAGCTGTCCTCCGCCCCGATGGGAATCTGGAGGAGCAGCGGCGTCGCGAAGAGCTTTTCCCGTATCATCCCGATGCACATGTCGAAATCGGCGCCGACCCTGTCCATCTTATTGATGAAGCATATCCTCGGTATCCGGTAGTGATCCGCCTGGTGCCAGACCGTTTCCGACTGCGGCTCCACCCCTGCCACGCCGTCAAAGACGGCGATGGCGGAATCAAGGACGCGGAGGCTCCGCTCCACCTCCATGGTGAAATCCACGTGCCCGGGCGTATCGATGATGTTGATCCTGGTGTTTTTCCAGTAACAGGTCGTGGCCGCCGCGGTGATGGTGATCCCCCGTTCCTTCTCCTGAACCATCCAGTCCATTTCGGCGGTCCCTTCATGGACCTCGCCCATTTTGTGGGTCTTCCCGGTATAGAAAAGGATCCTTTCCGTCAGGGTCGTCTTCCCGGCGTCGATATGCGCCATTATCCCGATGTTTCTCGTTCTGCTGAGCGGCAATTCCCGTGGCATGTCAATCCTGTCGCTTCATAGTGTTGCGCCGTATCTGGTGCGTCATCGGCCAACCGCCGACGTCATAAAAGACCGAATACCAGGCTGCGGCCTGGTATTCGGGTGTCTGCTCCATGATAACAATGTCTACCATTTGTAATGGGCAAAGGCCCTGTTCGCCTCGGCCATCTTGTGCGTATCCTCTTTCTTCTTAATTGAGGTCCCGGTATTGTTGAATGCGTCGAGCAGTTCCCCCGCCAGTCTCTGGAACATCGTCTTTTCGGACCTGCTCCTGGAATTGAGGATCAGCCACCTTATGCCCAGTGCCTGCCGCCGCTCCGGCCTGATCTCCACGGGGACCTGGTACGTGGCGCCGCCCACCCGTCGCGATTTCACCTCCACCAGGGGCTTCACGTTCTCCAGCGACTGGACGAACACCTCGATCGGGTCCTTCTGGGTCCTTTCCTTGATAATGTCCATGGCACGGTAAAAAATCGTTTCGGACACTCCCTTCTTGCCCTTCTCCATCATGCAGTTGATGAACTTCGATACGAGCTTGCTCTCGTACTTGGGATCAGGCAATATCTCTCGTTTTACTGGTCTTCTCCTGCGCATGAATATACCCCGATTGTATTAGATTAAGCCTTCGGTCTCTTGGTACCGTATTTCGACCTGCTTTTTTTTCTCTCGTTCACCCCGAGCGTGTCCAGGGTTCCGCGGATGATATGATACCTGACGCCCGGAAGGTCCTTCACCCTGCCGCCCCTTATGAGGACCGCCGAGTGCTCCTGCAGGTTGTGGCCGATGCCGGGAATGTACGCGGTCACCTCGATTCCGTTGGTGAGGCGCACCCTGGCGACCTTCCTGAGGGCGGAGTTCGGCTTCTTCGGCGTGAAGGTCATGACCCTGGTGCAGACGCCGCGCTTCTGCGGACACTGCCGCAGGGCGGGAGATTTCGTCTTCTTCCTCTTCGTCTCCCTGCCTTTTCTGACAAGCTGATTGATCGTTGGCATTGTTACTCCTAGCTATTATTCATATGTATTTTCTTCGTAAAATGGTAACAGTATATCCCTATGCCTTTTTCACGGGCATTTTGTCAAGAAGATTAATCCCGGAACGTTTATTCGGCACCCATCCGGCCGGGCCCGCCATCGTCCTCGGACGCTCCCTCCGCGGGCGCGAGCTCACCCTCCGGCAGGTAGCCTTCGGGCGGGCCCTCCAGGTCGCCCATCTCTTCCTTGTACACGTCCACCTGGCTGTACTGACGGACGCCCGTCCCGGCGGGGATCAGGTGCCCGATGATGACGTTCTCCTTGAGTCCTCGAAGCTGGTCCACCTTCCCCTTGATCGCCGCGTCGGTGAGCACCCTCGTGGTCTCCTGGAAGGAGGCGGCAGAGATGAAGGAATCGGTGTTCAGCGCGGCCTTGGTGATCCCCATGAGCACCGGTATCGCCGTTGAGGGCTTCCCCCCCTCCTGGAGCACGCGGTCGTTCTCCTCGATGAAATCGAACTTGTCCACGATCTGTTCGATCACGAAGTTGGAATCGCCCGGATCGCTCACCCTGACCTTCCTGAGCATCTGCCGCACGATGATCTCTATGTGCTTGTCGTTGATCGACACGCCCTGAAGCCGGTAGACCTCCTGGATCTCGTTCACCAGAAACTTCTGGAGCTCCCTGGGCCCCTTGATCTTGAGGATATCGTGCGGGTCCACGGGTCCGTCATCGATCTTCTCGCCCTTGGCGATCCAGTCGCCATCCTGCACGCGCAGGAACTTGATCACCGGTATGGTGTATTCCTTCACCGTCTCGTCCTCACTGGTGACGTGGATCTTGCGCTTGTTCTTCACCGTGTCGCCTATCTCCACGGTCCCGTCGAGCTCGGAGAGCGTGGCAGCATCCCTTGGCGACCTAGCCTCGAAGAGCTCCGCGACCCTGGGGAGACCGCCGGTGATATCCTTGGTCTTCTCCGCCCCCCGGGGTATCTTTGCCAGCACCGTTCCCGCACGGACCTTGTCGCCGTCCCTGATCATGAGATTCGCCCCCTTCGGCAGCAGGTAGGTGATGGGCTCCTTGGTAGACGATTCGAACATGTCGATGCGGGGCTGCAGACGCTCGGTCTTGTACTCCACGATCACCCGCTTCAAAACCTGCGTTGCCGGATCTATCTCCTCGCGCAGCGATTTGTTCAATTCGATGTCGACAAACTGCGCCTCGCCGCTGATCTCGGTGAGGATCGGCTCGAACCACGGGTCGAAGGAGGCGATCATCTCGTTCCTGTCGTAGAAACTGCCAACCTTCACGTTTATCTCCGTACCCACGTTGATCGGTATCGTATGGGGATCCCCGAGGATGAAGGCCTTCTTCTTCCCCAGTTTCACGATCCCGGCGTTCTTCGCGATGACCTCGTCGCCGTCGGCGTTCCTCGCGATGGGTATCCCGGAATAGACCTTGTCCTCCTCGTTGACCAGCAGATCGTATCCGTCCTTCACTGGCACCTCGGCGATGACCCTCTGGACAATGAGATAACCCCGCCGTACCGAGATGATCTTCTTGTCCTCGGTCTTGATCGTCTTGGCGGTGATCTCCTTTACGAATATGGCGTAATTGAGACGGATGTCGCTCTCCTCGACGCTACGGGAGGCGATGCCGCCGATATGGAATGTCCTCATGGTGAGCTGCGTTCCCGGCTGCCCGATGGACTGCGCGGCGATGATACCCACCGCCTCTCCGATGTCGACAGCCTTCGCGTTCCCCAGGTTCCTGCCGTAGCACTTGGCGCAGACCCCGTGCCGCGCGTCGCAGGTGAGTACCGAGCGTATCTCGATGGTATCGATGTTCAGCTTGTCGATCTCGTCGGCGATCTCCTCGGTGATGATATCGTCGGCCTTGCAGATCACCTCCCCGGTTACCGGATGGAGAAGATCGTACAGGAGCGTCCTCCCCAGCGAGCGGACCCCGAGGGATTCTATGATATCGTCCCCCTCCTTGATCGCGTGGATGTCGATCCCCACCGTGGTGTTGCAGTCCTCCATGGTGATGACCACGTCCTGGGCGATATCGACGAGACGCCTGGTGAGGTACCCGGCGTCGGCCGTCTTCAGCGCGGTGTCCGCGAGGCCCTTGCGGGCACCGTTCGTGGAGATGAAGTATTCCAGTACCGTCAGCCCCTCCTTGAAGTTGGCCCTGATGGGCACCTCGATGATCTCCCCGCTCGGCTTTGCCATGAGGCCGCGCATCCCCGCCAGCTGGCGGATCTGCTGCTTGCTC
>JAFGJK010000041.1 GCA_016929135.1 Spirochaetota bacterium
GGAGGCGTTCTTGGAAAAGATGGTGATGCCCCGCTCCTTTTCCAGGTCGTTTGAGTCCATGATCCGCTCCTCCACGCGCTGGTTGTCCCGGAACACGCCGGACTGTTTCAGCATGGCGTCCACCAGGGTGGTCTTGCCGTGGTCCACGTGGGCGATGATGGCGATGTTCTTGATCTTCTTCATTCCTGTACGTTCCCCGTTTTGTGTTCAGGCGGCCGGTGTCGAGCTGTCCTTTCCGTGCTGCCTCCGGCGCAACCGGTCGTAGAAACCGATTAATGCAATAGCGGATCGAACCCCTTTATTGTAAAGCAGATATTTGAGGGGAGGCGGTAAAAAAGGGGATTTTATCCCATCGAAAAAATCCTTGCATTTCCCGAACAGCCGGGTCTATACATGCTCTATCGACGAATTCTCGATACAATCCGGGAATCGCGCCATACTCCTGTGAGCGGTGTTCCTGCCGCATCGTTTGGGGGTATTTGCGCGTCGGAATGGTCCCGGACAACGCCATGGAGGAATGAAAGATGAAGATATTCATAGACAGCGCCGATCTCGACGAGATAGCCCAGGCCTTCGACTGGGGCGTCTGCGACGGCGTCACCACCAACCCCTCGCTGATGAAGAAGGCGGTGGACAGGCGCGCGGGGAAGGGGGAGAAACTGGACCTCAGGGACTACATCGCCCGCATACTCACGATCGCCAAGGGGACGCCGGTGAGCCTGGAGGTGACGGAGTTCTCGGCCCAGGGGATGGCGGCGCAGGGGATAAGGATCTACGAGCTCTTTAACCCGGTGGCGGAAAACGTCGTCATCAAGATCCCGGTCAGCCCGGCCTTCAAGGACGGCGACCCGACGCACTTCGACGGCCTCAAGGCGGTGCGGGATCTCTCGGGCCGCGGCATTCCGGTCAACTGCACCCTCATCTTCACGCCGGAGCAGGCGCTGCTGGCGGCAAAGGCCGGCGCCGCCTACGTGAGCCCCTTCGCGGGACGCATCGACGACCTTCTCAGATCGACGGCGGGAATTGTCTTCGAGAAATCCGATTACTATCCCGCCGACGGCATGGAGGGGGACGGCGAACCGATCGAGGACAACGGCATCGTCTCCGGGATCGACCTGGTGGAGCAGTGCGTCGACGTGCTGGACATCCACGGCTTCGACGCCGAGGTGATCGCCGCCTCGCTCCGCAACCCTCGCCAGGCGCGCGAGGCGGCCCTGGCGGGATCCCAGATCGCCACGCTCCCCTTCGGCGTGATCCGCGACATGCTCAAGCACCAAAAGACCTACGAGGGGATGGAGCTCTTCACAAGGGACATCGTGCCGGAGTACGTGAAGATGCTGCAGTGATGCCGCCGGGAGCAGGCGCCGGCTGCCCCGTCTCCATGAAGGACGGAGCCCGGCGGGCCATTGATTGCCGGCGTTTCCGGTGAACGCCGGCCGCAACAGGTTCGGTGAAAACCGCGGCGCCGTCGCGTAACTTTTAAACCCCGGGGGACTCTCCCCCTGTATGTTCATCGTGTCCCAGCGTCCCGGGATCCACGGGATTTCATACGGTATCGGAGGAGGCATGCGGTGGATTTCAGCTCACTGGAAAAGTTCATCGTCACCGACAATCCCCTGTTGAGGGACCAGTACGGCGAGATCAAGTACCGGGTGGGAACCTTCTTCCCCGAGGGTGACGGGGGCCGCATACTCACCGGCCCGACAATACACGCCATCCTCAAGCTGTATTATATCCAGGTCCTGAACGGGGAGCGCGCCGCCAGGGGCCAGGGCCCGCTGGATCCGGAACAGAGCCTGCAGGCCCGCTTCGACGCCGTCGACCTCATCATGAACGACGCGATGGTGTACATACGCCCCCACACCGGCGACATGGACCTCACCTTCAGGGCCGAGGCGTATGTCCGGAGGCTGGGCGTGCCGCGGCACCTGATACGCTTCATCGACGTGCGGAAGGCCGAGGCGCGAAGCGCCATTAATCGCCGCGGCGAGCGGTGGCGGGCGCAGGAGATGCCGAAGACGGATGAGGACATCCGCGAATTCATCACCTCGTCACGGATCACACTGGGCACCAGGGCCGTGTACTATTTCTCCCACGCCACCGGGACCAAGTACATGACCTATCACCAGTTCTCGGAGATCGGGCGCCTTCCCGCTGCCGAGATGCTGCCGTGCCTCCTGGAGCTGAGAGAGCTCTCGGAGCAGAAGGCCCCCGACGGGTCCGCCCTGCTGGTGTTTTTCAGAACCTCCGGCTTCGGCAGCTTCAACCTGGAGCTGTGCGATCTCCATCAGGCCGACGAGGGGCAGGTGATGAAGCAGTATTCGGCCCTGAAGCGTTCATTCCAGCATTCCACCGAGGAGGGCTTCGCGGAGGACAATCTCGACGACCCGGTATGGAAGGGGGCCATGGTGGACGCGCTCCTGGGCCCGGAAAACGGCAGGGACAGGGACCAGTTGGAGGAGGAGGCCCTGGGGCTCTCTCGGGAATTCCGCTCCAGGGTGGCATGGCTCCCCGGCGGGACCGTGCGGAACGGTCTTCTCGAGCCAGACGAGGTCTTCGATTCAGCCGACGCGGCCGCCGACGACATGGCGAAGCGCCTCCTGGACCGCAGGGTGATCGGCATCATCCGGAACTTCCTTCAGGACATACCGGACCTCCAGTACATCAACGTCGGCCGGGTGGAGAGCTCCATGTCCAGGAGGAAATCAAGGAACATCGTCATGCCGGGAATCCGGCTGGTGTACGTCGCCGTGTACCGGTCGCGCGCCGAGGAGAGGGATTCGGTCGGGTTCATCCGCTTCCAGAAGAAGGATGTCTCCTACTTCCTCGACATGGGGTACGATCTCGACGAGGCGGAGAGGGCGGCGGCCGCCTACGGCGCCTCGGTGATGAGGCGGATCGAGGCGTGCCGCCGACTGCGGCTCAACGTCATACCCACGGAGATGAAGAGGATCCGCGAGACCTACCGGGGCGTGAACCTGCGGTACCGTGGATCGGAGATCAGCAGCGGGTATTTCCTGCGGGGCTACGCCTTCGGGTACGCCACGGACAAGATCCCCTCACGCCTGTACCAGTCCGCGGAATTCGCCGGCGCCCTTGCAACGCTGCTGGGCAGGGCCGCCGCCTCCAGCATCATACTGGGGAGGCTGCACGATGGGGAGATCCTCTTCGATGACGGCGACGAGGTGTTGCTCCTGGACGAAAGGAAAATGCCGGCGGATATCGTCGTCACCGACATCACCTCCGCCTTCAGCGACGTGGAGATGCCCCTGGCGGAGTTCGCCGGCGATTTCGTCTTTCCCGTAATCTCGCGCACGGGGCTCGTGCCGGACGCCGATGATTTCAAGCGGCACTACATCGACGAGTTCTCCCGGCGCTTCGGCGAGATCCGAAACGACTACATCCGGAACAGGGACGCGTACCTGGGTCTGTTCTCATCCGGGGATGCCGACGCGGACTTCTGCCGGCAGTGGACGGGATCCCTCAGGAGGCTCGAGGAGACGGACGTGCGGGAGCTCGCGGAGATCATGGAGAATTTCTCCATGGGGGCGTGATGGATCGTGCCGGAGCGCAACATCGCGACTCACCTGCCGCGGCGGATCACGGGCGGGACCGCCGCACATGACGGCCCTGGTTCTCATATTCGCCGGTTCCTTTGTCGCCGCCTTTTCCGGGGCGCTGATGCCCGGGCCGCTGTTGTTCTATACGATCGCAAAATCCGCCAGGCACGGCGCCGCCACCGGCTTTCTGGTCATACTGGGGCACGCCATCCTGGAACTGCTGACGGTGACGCTGCTCCTCTTCGGGATACACGCATTCCTGAACAGGGCGGCCTTTGAAACGGCCATGAGCCTGATCGGCGGGGCGCTGCTTCTGGGAATGGGAGTTCTGATGATCCTGCCCTCCCTGAGGAACAGGGTGGATCTGTCCGTCGATGAGAGGAGCCTGCCTGCCGGGTCGTCGCGGAACCTCGTCGTCTCCGGATTCATCGTCTCACTGTCGAACCCCTATTTCCTCATGTGGTGGCTCTTCATCGGCGCCGGGTATCTTTTCGCGGCGCTGAAATCCGGATTCCCGGGCGTCGTCTGCTTCTTTGCCGGGCATATCATCGCGGACATGGCCTGGTATACCTTCGTCTCTTACGGCGTTCACAAGGGGAGGCGGTTCATCAGCCCCTTTCTGTACCGGGCCCTCATCGTATCCTGCGGCGTTCTGATCATGGCCATGGGACTCTATTT
Source organism: Spirochaetota bacterium (assembly GCA_016929135.1). Taxonomy (GTDB): domain Bacteria; phylum Spirochaetota; class UBA4802; order UBA4802; family UBA5550; genus JAFGJK01. The sequence continues at coordinate 4,239 of JAFGJK010000041.1, forward strand.
CCTGTATCACGGGCTGGACCTTTCGGGTTAATCCGATAATCGGGATGGGGGTCCCCCTCCCCGGATCGCCGGTGATGCACGAAAGGAGGCAGCGGCGTTGTACCCCCGCCCGCGGCGGTCGGATGATACGATGGCCGATTCATTCCCTCCCCGCAGGGGATCCAGGGGAGAAAACGGTGACGGATACAGAAAAAAATTTTCCTCTTCCGCAGCCCCGGTCGTTTCTTCATCAGCATCATGAAACGGACACTTTTCATCATCCTCCTGGCGGCGGTGATGTGCCGGCCGCTCCAGTCGGGCCTCCTGGTGAACGAGGTGGTTTGCGGCGCTCCGGAGGACTGGGCCGAGCTCTTCCTCCAGGGGGGGGCCGAGGAGGAGATGGAGATATCCCCCCTCTTCGTCACCATGTACTACGGGACCAACGAACGGCTTGCCGATTCCGCCGTCACCCTCTTCGGCTCAGACAGGCCCGGGACCCCCTGGGATGACCGCTTCGCCGTGGTCCACCCTGCGGCGCCGGGGATGAAGGATGAGACCGACGCCGCCGGCGATCTGAACGGCAACTGCATCAGGGACCTGTACTGTGACAACTACTACGCCAGCTACTGGAACAGCGACTGCGTCGTGGCCATCGACGGCGATGACGATCCCGGCAACGGGGGCATCCTGGATTTCCTCGCCTATTCCAACAGGGACGGGAGTCCCAACGGCACCATCATGACCTACGTCCAGGAGGCGGTGGCCTGCGGCCAGTGGCATGGCTGCGGCGGCGATCTCCAGCTCTGCTGCGTCGACATCGGCACCGACGGCCTCGAGCCGCACATGGCCATCGTTCGCAAGGGGGCCGGGGATACCGACGGGCCGGAGGATTTCACCGTGTCGACCGTGCAGACCCCGGGGCGTCCGAACATCGCCATGATGTACGACGGCGGCAGGCGGCTCATCGTCCCGCTGAAGAGCAGGATCCTTGTGACGCCCCTGGGAATTCTGGGGGGGGAGATCCCCCTCTTCGTGTACCAGAATTGCGCCCTGCGCTTCTCGCTCTACACCGCGGCGGGCCGTGAGGTCTACCGGTCCCCCTTTCCGGAGGCGGCATCGCCCGGCCTCTTCTCCCTGCGGTGGCACCCTCTGGCGGCCCGGTGCCGCCTGCTCGCCGGCCTCTACATCGGCAGGATCGAGGCGGTGAGTTCCTCGCTCAATCTGGCGGAGGAAAAAACGATCTATGTGATCATGGAGCGGTAGAGGGTGGTACCGCTGCTTCTCGCCGCATCCCTGGCCATGGCCCCCCTGAGGGCCTTCGAGTACCGCGAGAGTGCCCCGGGCTCGCACTTCCCCTCGGGAATGGCGGTGCAGGATGTGTCGCAGCCGGGGACGGTGTCAAACCCGGCGCTCCTCCCCCTGGTGGGATTCTCGTACCTCAGCGCCGCCGGTGCACGCCCCTATTCCCTCCCCGATATGGGCGCCCAGGGCCTGCGGCTCGGCCTCTGCCGGCAGAACGCCGGGGTCCAGGCCTCATGGAGCAGATTCGGCATCGAGGGGTATGCCGAGCAGATCTTCGGCCTGGCAGGGGGAATCCGGGTCTTCGGCCCTCTCGCTCTGGGCGCCAACGCCGGCTGCTCCATGATCGGCATCGACATCGATGGCTTCAGCAGAACCAGGAGGATCTGGGATGGCGGCATCGCCGTGGTCCTGGAGCCCTTCCGGTGGCTCCTCATGACCTTCTTCCAGGAGAACCTGGCGGCCCTGCTCTTCCGCCTGAGGAGGGGGACAGTCTACCCGCAGTGGAACGCCGGCCTTTCGCTCAGGCCCATCAGGGGCGTTGACCTCATGTACGGCATGAGCGGCACGGCCTTCGGCCTTGTGAACAGCATCGCCCTGTCGGTGCGCCTCTTCCCCTTCCTCGCCCTCGGCGCGGGGTACCAGCGGGAGACCGGCGCCGCCAGCGGTGCCCTCTCGCTCCTCTTCGGCAGGGTCGGGGTATCCTACGGCTTCCGGTACCACGACTCGCTGGGGATGACCCATACCCTGTCGCTGACACTGACCCTTCAAAGCCGGGAGTTCCCCTCGCTGGCCGGCGGCGGTGGTACGGCCAGGCCTGACGTGACCGCCCGCGTTGACATCAACCGCTGCGGCGAGGAGGAACTGGCGCGGGTGCCGCTGATCTCACGGGAGCTGCGCGGACGCATCGTGGAGTACCGGCAAAGCGTCGGTCCCCTGACGAGGAGCGCCCTCCTGCGTCTGGGGATGGGGGAGGGTGATGCTGACCGGCTCTGCGACTACGCCTACGGCCTCCAGGAGGAGCGACGGGGGAGCAGGGCGGAGAAGTGGAGGCGCGGGACAGTCAGGGCGGGCATGGCGGAGCGCCGGAGGAGGCTTTTCATGAAGATGGTGGAGGCAGGGCTTCCGGCCAGCCGGGCCATCAGGCTCTCGGAGATGGCGGCGGCGGGCAGGGGGAGGGCCCTGCGGGAGGAGATCGACTCGATGACGGACCTCACCGCAGATCAGAAGAGGAAGATACGCGGTCTATGCGGCTACTGATTGCCCTCATGGCGCTCCTTCCCGTGGCTGTCCACGCCGCGGGCGTGCCGGCGGTGGAGGCGGTCTGCGAATACCGCCACGACGCCTTCGAGTACGATGCGCCGGCCAGGGACTTCATACGGGGGACCCTGCAGGTCTCCGCCGGGCCGGGCTGCGGCTTCGGCGCCTCGTACCTGCAGGGCATTGACGGCTCCGACCGGCGCTACACCTGGCACCTCAACGCGGCTTCGGGGTCGGGGGATCTCTGGGTTCTTGCGGGGAATTACTACGCCAGTTTCGGATCGGGCCTCCTGGTGGGGAAGAAGCGCATCTACTCCCCGGACGTGATGGAATACCGGAGGGAGGTCTCCTTCTGCAAGGCCTTCGCCCCCTGCAGGGGGGCGGACCAGCGCTACTCCTTCCACGGCCTGGCGACGGGGGCGCGCTGGGGGGGCGATTCGTTCTCGATCTCGGCGGCCCCCTTCTGCTCGGTCCGGTACCGCTTCACCCATATTGACAGCGGGTTCTACGGAACGAGCCGCAGCTCCCTGGCCACCGTGGCCGGAACCCTCAGCGGCCGGTATCCCTACGTGACGCCGGTGATCCTGTGGGACGCCGGTTTTCACGGAGAGCTGCGGGCCGGCGAAGTCCTTCGGGTCGAAGCCTACTACCTGCGGACCGGGATGATGAACGGCGGCGACAGGCCCTTCTACTGGGACATGAGCGATCGCGCCCACCCCCGGGGGGCACTGCGGTCACTGTCGACACTGGGTCTTTTCGTGTCATTGAGGCTCGAAGGCCTCGGACTCTACGTCGAAGCGGGGTTCCCCTGCAGGGAGCAGCGGCTTTCGCCCGGATACAGTGAACGGCTGCGGGGATTCGGGATTCAGTACGGCGCGCACCTGCGGCTCCGAAGTGTCAGTCTCTTCGTGAGGGGGAGGGAGGTGAACAGTGATTTCTACGCCCCCTACGGTGCGGGCTCCTCCTCGCCGGTGCGGCGATGGGAGGGTGGTGTTGCGATCCGCCCGTGGAAGCGGCTGGAGTGCGGTTTCGGGGGCAGCCTGGAGCGGAGGCTCCGCCCCTCAACGGGTGAGGATTCCATCGTCTCGGTGCAGCGTGAGCACGGCACGGTGCGGCTGCTTCTGCCGGGGCGGTGGCGGCTTACGCTGCAGGGGCGCCGGGTAGTGACGGCGGGTGATCGAAGACTCCTGGCCCTGCAGGTCCGCGTCTCGCTCCGCGCCGCGCCGGTCCCCGGGGTGTCCCTCTCCGGCGGGGCGAGGGCCCAGCGTAGGGGAGAGGGGGGGGCGTCTATGGCCTGCTCCATCAGGACGGCCGTTGCCGTCAGCGGCCCCCTGTCCGTGACCGCCAGCTATACGGGGGTGGCGGCACGGCAGGGGAATGAGATGTACATCAATGAGGCAACCTGGATGCGCTCCCCGGCCTCCGGCACCTTTGCTGACGGCACGTCGCATCTCTTCCTGGCCGGGGTGCGGCTCCGTACGGAACCTGCGACACTCACGGTTCAGTACCGCCACCAGTTTCTCCGGGGGAGGTCACGACAGTGGCGCATCGAGGCCTCCTGCGCGGCGCGGCTGTGACGGTGCCACGAAAAACGGAAGCGGGCGGCGCTATAAAAATATCTTGCATATTATTACTCGATTATTTAAATTGAAATAATATAGTGAGTCAGGAGACGGATGGGTAATGCAGATACGATTGTGGGGTGTGCGTGGTTCGCTGGCTTCACCAATATCAAACGAAGAATATTCCGAGAAGCTTCGTTATATCCTGAAGCAGGCGGCTGGCCGTCCCCTCGACGGCGATGACCGCATCGATGCATTTCTTGAAACGCTGCCCCACATGTACCGCCATGTCTACGGGGGAAACACCACCTGCGTCACCGTCACCTCGGACAGCGGCACCGTGTACATAATCGACGCCGGCTCCGGCATACGGCCTTTGGGGGACGAGCTCATGAAGGGCCCCTGCGGCAAGGGGCAGGGGACTGTGCGGATACTCTTCACCCACTTTCACTGGGACCACATCCAGGGGCTCCCCTTTTTTAAGCCCCTCTACATCAGGGGCAACGAATTCCATTTCTATTCCACCTACAAGGACCAGGAGGATTACCTGGTGGGGCAGATGAAGACCCCCTACTTCCCCGCCACCTTCGAGGGGACGCCGTCGACAAAGAACTTTCATTATATCGACCCCAGAGAGAGGAAGACGCTGATGCTGGAAGAGGGCCTGGCGGTCGATTTCTATCCCCTGAAGCACCCGGGCGGGAGTTTCGCCTTCCGATTCAAGCAGAACGGAAAGATTTTCATTCTTGCCACGGACGCGGAGTTTACCGGAGAGGTGATCGATTCACAGGATTCCTCGCGGGGCTTTTTCGACAACGCGGACCTGCTGATCCTGGATTCCCAGTATACGCTGGACGAGTCCTTCATGAAAATCGACTGGGGGCACACGAGCTATACCATGGCGGTGAACTGCGGCATCCGCTGGAATATCAAGACGCTGGTGCTCACGCACCATGAGCCGTCCTACAACGATGCCAAGCTCTTCGAGAACTACAACGGCGCCATCGAGCACAGGAACAATTCCCGGACCGAGCTGCCGGAGATTCTCATGGCGACGGAAGGGATGGTCTTTGACCTTTGATGCGGGGGGGCCATGAGCGTTATGCGACCATATGCGTTGATAGCCCTTGGCGTTGCGGCAACCCTGTGCCTCACCGGCGATCTCCATGCCCAGCGGACCCGCTCCAGCCTCAGCGCCGGCGAGCAGCGCAATGCCGAGAAGGGGCTCCGGGACAACCGCTACTTCTTCTTTTTCATCAACAGCTCGGTGACAAACCACGGCACCGACGAGGAGAAGAGGATCTTCACCGAGGCGATCCGTCGCGAC
>JAFGJK010000042.1 GCA_016929135.1 Spirochaetota bacterium
CCACCGAGTCGGGCGAGGACAAGATCGCCGAGGGGAAGGAGGCGGGCGCGAAGGTGTGGCTGGTGAAGCCCTTTCAACCGCAGAAGTTCCTCGAGGCGGTGAAGAAGCTGATGCCGCAGTGACGGTGAGGAGAGTCAGTAATGAAGGTCGTGGCAAAACGGAAGGTGAACGGTTCAGGGACGGTACTCTACCGGTTCGAGGGTGACTTGACTGTGTACACGGTGAAGAAGCTCGTGCCGGCGCTGATCAAAGACCTGCGGGCCCACGCGGCGCTCGAGCTGGATCTGTCCGGGGTTCACAAGTTCGATTCCGCCGGGTACCAGCTGATGCTCCTGATGGACCGGGACGCGAGGCAGGATGGTAAGGGTTTCTCCATTTCGGGGAAGAGCGACGAGGTATCGCGCATACTGAGTCTGTATGGATCGGAACTATGAGACGGCGGAGCACCGGGGGGGCACGATATGTCATCATCCTATGATATTAGCAACTCCAGGGATATCTACTTCACCGAGGGGAGGGAGATGCTCGACCAGATGGAGGCGTCGCTCCTCTCACTCGAGAAAACCCCGGGTGACGACGAGACGATCAATTCTCTCTTTCGATCGATTCACACCATCAAGGGCTCGTCGGGAATGTTCGGGTTTGACGAGATCGGGAGCTTCACCCATGTGGTGGAGAACATACTGGACAGGATGCGGAAGGGAACCCTGGATCTCTCTCCGGACCTGTCGGCCCTTCTGTTCGAGTGCCATGATTTCATCGGCGAGCTTATGGAGCTCTACGAGAAGGGTGCAGACGAGGAGCTGTCGCAGGAGCTCACCGTACGGCGCGACGAGCTGCTGTCCCGGATGGGCGGCTATACCGACCTGAAGGTGGCGGCTGCCGAGAAGGCCGCAGCGGCGCCGGCGCAGGCGGCGCCGGGCGTTTCAGACAAGGACCGGGTGGAGAACCAGTGCTGGCACATCTCGCTGCGCTTCGGCCGGGACACCTTCAGAAACGGACTGGATCCGAACTCCTTCATCGCCTACCTCAGGGAGATCGGCGAGATCGTGCGGATCACCACCGTCTACGACGAGCTGCCGGAGAGCGACGCCATCGATCCGGAGAGTTGCTACCTGGGCTTCGAGATCGACTTCAAGGGATCCGGTACGGTGACCAGGGAGATGATCCTGGATGTTTTCGAGTTCGTGCGGGAGGACTGTACCATCCGCATTCTGCCGCCCAACAGCTCCATCGACGACTATGTCGCCCTGATCAACGATCTGCCGGAATCCCCCATGAGCATCGGTGAGATACTCACCAAGAGCGGGACGCTTTCGGCGCAGGAGCTGCAGAAGGCGCTCCAGTCGCAGAGCATGGAGATGCCGACCGGCGAGGGGGACAAGCGGCTGCTCGGCGAGATCATCCTCGAGGAGGGGCTGGTGCAGAAGCCGGTGCTGGAGGCGGCCCTGGAGAAGCAGAAGAGCATACAGAAGAGCGACGAGCGGAACAAGAAGCTCATCAGGGTCAGCGTCGAGAAGATCGACCGGCTGGTGAACCTGGTGGGCGAGCTGGTGATCACCGGTTCGAACGTGAAGCAGATATCGGAGCGGCGCAACGACTCGGAGCTGGCGGAGCCGGTCTCCACCATGACCAGGCTGATCGAGGACATACGTGAGAGCACGATGAACATCCGCATGGTGCCCATCGGCGAGACCTTCAAGAAGTACGAGCGGACGGTGCGCGACCTGTCGCGTGAGCAGGGGAAGGAGGTCGATTTCGTGATATCCGGCGCCGACACCGAGCTGGACAAGACGCTCATCGACAAGATATCGGACCCGCTGATGCACCTGATCCGCAACGCCGTGGACCACGGCATCGACAGGCCCGAGGAGCGGGTGAAGCGCGGGAAGCCCAGGAGGGGGACGATATCGCTCAACTCCTACTACGAGACCGGCAGCGTGGTCATCGTGGAGAAGGACGACGGCAACGGCCTGAACCGGGAGCTGATATATGCCAAGGCGGTGGAGACGGGCCTCCTCCAGCCGGGAGTGCCGGTGACCGACGACGAGCTCTTCCAGCTGGTCTTCGAGCCTGGCTTCTCCACGGCAAAGGAGGTGACCAGCATCTCCGGCCGGGGCGTCGGCATGGACGTGGTGCGGCGGAACATCGAATCCCTTCGCGGCACCATCATGCTGGACAGCAGGGAGGGGGAGGGGACCACCGTCCGCATCACCCTCCCGCTGACCCTGGCGATCATCGACGGATTCCTGGTGAGCGTGGGGGACGACTCATACGTGCTGCCGCTGGACATGGTGGTGGAGTGCACCGAGGTGAGCAGGAGCGACCTGCAGTCCAACGACGGCGGCAACTTCATCAACCTCAGGGGGGACCTGCTCCCCTACCTCCGCCTCAGGGACTTTTTCGGTGACACCAGCAACTATACCGGAAAGGAGAACGTGGTGGTGCTCGAGTACGCCAGGCGGAAGGTGGGGCTGGTGATCGACAGGCCCGTAGGGGAATTCCAGACGGTGATAAAGCCCCTGGGGGCCATCTTTTCGCAGTTCCGCTGGGTGAGCGGCGCCACCATTCTGGGGAGCGGCAGCGTTGCGCTGATACTGGATGTGCCGAGGCTGATGCAGAGCAACGGTGAGCTCAAGCGCTCGTCGCTGAACAGGACTGCGGGTGCGCGAGCATGAACGCCTGCGCCCTCACCAACGAAGAGTTCGACGCACTGAGCGGCATCGTGTACCGCAGGGCGGGGATACATCTGCCGCAGACGAAACGATATCTGGTGTACAACAGGCTGATCAACCGCCTGAGGAAGCTGCAGCTGATCTCGTTCGGACAGTACCTCGATTACATCTCCAAGCGGGATAGCGAGCTGCGGGTGATGATTGACCTGATCACCACCAACGAGACCTATTTCTTCCGCGAGCCCCAGCACTTCGATTTCCTGGAGGAGGTGCTGGAGACCGAGTACCAGGGGAAGAACCCCTTTAGGGTATGGAGCGCCGCCTGCTCCACCGGAGAGGAGCCCTACAGTATCGCCATGGTGCTGGCCCACAGGCTGGGCTTCCAGGGGTGGGAGGTGGTCGGCTCGGACATAAGCGAATCGGTACTGGAGACCGCCCGGCAGGGGGTGTACCTGATAAATTCCAAGATGAAGTTTCCCGAGGGATACCTCAAGGCCTTCTGCCTCAAGGGGGTGAGGAACAACAGCGGAAAGATCGCCGTGGGGAGCCAGCTGAAGCGGAGCGTAAGCTTCATCAACATCAACCTCTGCGAGGAGGTGCCCAGGATCGGGCTCTTCGACGTGATTTTTCTGAGAAACGTGATGATATACTTCGATCTGGATACAAAGAGGCTCGCACTCGCCAACGTCCTCTCGCATCTGAAGAGGGGCGGATACCTGATCGTGAGCCATACCGAGAGTATCCTGGGAACCGGTATCGACCTGGAGCTCATCAAGAAGCGGTCCAGCATCTACAGAAAGGCATAGGCGCAATGGCCCACAAGAATAAGATTAGAGTCATAATCGTCGACGATTCCGCGGCGGTCCGCAAGGTGCTCCAGGAGGTTCTCAGCACCGACAGCCAGATAGAGGTAATGGCCGTCGCCTCCGACCCGATACTGGCCATGAATCACATGAACAAGGAATGGCCCGACGTGATCATCACCGACATCGCCATGCCACGGAAGGACGGCATCACCTTCGTGAAGGAGATTATGGCAACGAAACCGACGCCCGTGATCATATGCTCCGGGCTTACAAAGGAGAACGCCAGGGTGTCCATCGACGCGATGGCGGCGGGCGCGGTTGAGGTTATATCGAAGCCGCAGTTCGGCGTTCGGGATTTTCTTCAGGATTCCTCCCAATCTCTTATCGAATCAGTCAAAACGGCCGCAAGCGCCGTTCTCAAAAACCTACACCACACTGATGTCAGAGCATCGGCGGTTGAGCCCAAACTGACCGCCGATGCTCTGATCCCGCCTCTCGCCGGCGGGCATGTGAGGATTACGACAGACAGGATCGTGGCCATCGGCGCCTCCGCGGGGGGGACCCAGGCCATTGAATACATACTGGTGGAGCTCCCGGTGGAGACACCCCCCATCGCCATCGTCCAGCACATGCCGGAGGCCTTTACCGGGGCCTTCGCGTCGAGGCTGAACAGCATGTGCCAGATCACGGTGAAGGAGGCGGAACAGGGGGAGCTGTTCGTCCCCGGGAAGGCGCTGATCGCACCGGGAAACGTACACATGATGGTGGAGCGAACCGGACAGCACTACAAGGCGGTGCTGAAGGACGGCCCCCTTGTGAGCAGGCACAAGCCCTCGGTGGACGTGCTCTTTCGCTCCATGGCGAAGAACGTGGGAAAGAACGGCCTGGGGATCATTCTCACCGGCATGGGGGACGACGGGGCGGCCGGCATGCTGGAGATGAAGCAGGCGGGCGTGAAGACCGTCGCCCAGGACCGGGATACCTCCGTGGTTTTCGGCATGCCCAAGATGGCCATCGAGCGGGGCGGCGCGAGTTTCGTGTTCCCCCTGAACAGGATGTCGTCGGAGATCGCGGCATTTTTGCCGAATAATCGGGAATAATGGTAATCCATCGTGAAGGCCACCGCAACGAAACGGCTGTTTATCGTGAACCGGGAAGGCAGGGAAGATGATCTCGGGAGCAGGCTCGAGACGCTGGGGTACCGGGTGATCGGATTCGCCGGTTCGGTGCAGGAGGTGATGAAGGACCTGCAGATCCACGGGGTGCAGATGCTGATAATCGACTACTGCGGCGAGGTCGACGAGAGGCTCTTCGAGGGAGTGTCCACGGCCAATTCGATGATGGGCATCCCCTCCATCGTTATATGCAGCGGCGACGACGATTCCTGCATCGAGTGCCTCTCAAGGATCGAGCCGTACGGTTTCATCACGAAACCCTTCACCGACTCGTCGCTCAGGGCGTGCCTGGAGATCGCGTCGAAACGGATCGACCTGGAGGGCTACCTGACGGTGAGCGAACGCAAGTACCGGGGGATCTTCGAGGCGTCGAAGGATCCTATCTTCATATCCGACAGCCACGGTTCGGTGATCGACTACAATGAGGCGATGCTGGAGCTCTTCGGCTTCGAGGACGATGATATGACGGACCTCTCGATAAACGATCTCTACGAGAACATGGACCAGGTGGTGAGGATCTACGAGTTCCTGGAGAGCCATGGGTACATCAAGGACCTGGAGGTGTCCCTGAAGCGGAAGGACGGGAATGTGATCTACGGTCTCCTGTCCACCGGCTATCTGCAGGAGGGGGAGCACGGCGTGAAATTTTTCCAGAACATCCTCAAGGAGATCACGCCGATCAAGCAGCGGGCCTTCGACGAGATACAGAAGAGCCTCCTGCAGCTCAACGACGTGATGTACGGGATCATCGGGGCGATCGGGCTGGCGGTGGAGGCCCGGGATCCCTTCACCGCGGGGCACCAGAGGGGGGTGGCCAAGATCGCCGTGGAGATCGCCCGAGAGATGGGCCTCGACCCGGATACCATCGAGGGGGTGAAGATCGCCTCCCTGATACACGACCTGGGGAAGTTCTCGATCCCGGCGGAGATACTCTCGAAGCCGGCGAAGCTCACGGATGTGGAATACAGAATCGTGAAGCAGCATTCGGTAGCCGGCTTCAACATACTGCAGCCGATCAACTTCCCCTGGCCGGTGGCCCAGATCGTGCGGCAGCACCACGAGCGGCTCGATGGCTCCGGCTACCCTGACGGGCTGAAACAGAAGGAGATAATGCTGGAGGCCAAGATCGTTGCGGTGGCGGACGTCATCGAGTCGATGACGTCGCACAGGCCCTACAGACCCTCCCTGGGCATCAACAAGGCGCTGGAGGAGCTGGTGAACGGGAAGGGGACGCTGTACGAGCCGAAGGTGGTCGATGTCTGCCTGAAGCTCTATCCGGCCTATGCGGAAAGCACCGTGTGTGAGGGGGCTGCCGCGGTATCGAGGTGGAACTAGCGCGTATCTGGAGGATTCGGAATGAATAAGAAATTGCTCATAGTGGAAGACAGCTCATCGCTCAGGAGAATACTGGACGAAATCCTCACCTCCAAGGGATATGATGTCACCTCTGCCGAAAACGGGAGGATCGCCTTCGAGATTCTGCAGAAGGAAGAGTTTCCGGTGGTCATCACCGACCTGGAGATGCCGGTGATGCTCGGCGACGAGCTCATCGACAAGATGATGACGCTCACCGCGCAGCCGGTGGTGATCGTGCTCACCTCCCACGACGATTCAAACCGCATAATAGATATTATGCGAAAAGGGGTCTTCGATTACATGATCAAGCCGGTGAAGAAGGCCGACCTGTTTATCAGCATCGAGAGGGCCTTCAGGGTGAGCGAGCTGAACAGGCTTCAGAAGATCACCGAGAAGGAGAAGATGATCCGCCTGGAGCACCAGCTGGAGTGGTACAAGTTCCTGGAGCGGCAGGGGCACAAGGGGGGGAAGACCAGCGAAAGCCTCCTTTTCGAGAACCTCCAGAGGAGCCTGAACCAGGGGTCCGGCCTGGGGGCCATGTTCTCGCTGGTGGAGCTCCTCACTGCCACCGCGGTGAAGAAGGGGGACGTCTATGAGATCGAGGAGAAGATTCTCAACCAGCTCATCGACAATCAGAGGATCGTGTACGAGGCCATGATCATATTCTCAGAGATCGAGAAGATATCGATCAACCCGCTGAAGCTGGAACCGGTGAGCATCAAGCAGCTCTACGAGAGCATCGGGGCGATGATCCTCAAGATGAAGCCCCTGGAGGATATCCACGGCCATTCCCTCCTCCTGTGCGACGAGAAGACGTATTTCGGAGAGATCATCGTGGAGATCAACCTGGAGTACCTGCTCAGGGTGGTCAGGGAGATGCTCATTAACGCCATGAAATTCTCGGAGCAGAAGACCTCCGTCTACGTTATCCTGGAAAAGGACGGCGGCGATATGGTCATCTCGGTGATCAACAACACCAAATCCATCACCGATGACGGCATCCCCATGGAGTACGAAAACATCGTCTTCGAACCCTTCTTCAGGAAGGTGAAGTACATCGAGGACAGGTACCAGACGCTGGACTACGGGCTTGGGCTGACACTCTCAGAAAAAATTATACAGCGGCATAACGGCAGGATCTCGATATACAACATACAGGATTATTCCGACATCTCGAAGAACCCGCTCACCAAGGTCAACTGTCGCATAACGCTTCCGATTATCAGGAGCGGCATGGTGGAGCACAGCGGGAGGGACGTCATCGATGAGATTCCGCTGGCCCTGTGAGCGCCGCGCTGATGCGTGCGGAGCTCCTTTGTGGTCGAAGCTCACAATAATAGCTATCTCCAAATCACGTAAACCGCTATTTACGTGAGGGTGATGGCGCGGTATATTGGATTCATCAGAATGAACGATGAATCTTCACGGTTACACAGAGGGAATGGCGCCGCACAGCAGGAATCAGGGGGTGCAGGTCGTCCGGATTCTTTTCCGGGGGAGCCAGCTCGAGGCCCTGAGGGTGGCGAATGCACTTCGGATCGGCGGACTCTCCCCTGCGCTCACCCGATTCACCGGCGCCGGGAGCGTTGCCCGGCTCTCCCGTGATCTGGATCCCCATCTCATCATAATCTGCTTCTCGCGTCCCAGGACGCGATGGCTCGCCTCGATACGTTCCACCGTCCGCATGGTCCCCCATGTCCCCTGCGTTGCCTTGTGCGTGAAGAACGGGACGAGGGACGTGATCGAGGCCTTCAGGGCAGGGGTGAGCGACTGTGTTGATGACGCCGATCCCTCGGACCTGGCTGACACGGTGCGGCGGGTGGCGCGGCATTCGGCGGACCATGACCTGATGCTTCGAGAGTTCGGCCCCCTGCTGCAGGAGGGAGTCACGACGGTCTCCTGCCTGGACGCCGCCGGCGTCATTATCATGGCGCTGAACGGGAACGGGGATGTGACCATGATCAACAGGAGGGGGGCCGAGATACTGGGGTACAGGCGCAAGGATGTCGTCGGCAAGAACTGGTTTCTGGATTTTATGCCCCCCGAGGCCCGCCGGAGCGCCCGTGCCTTCTTCAGGGACCTGATGGAGGGCAACGGGGGGAACTCCGGGCAGGCGGTGGGGAGGATCATCACCAGGACAAGGAGCCGGAGAGTGATCTCGTGGCACACCGCGCTGCTCAGAAACGAGAGCGGGGAGGTCTCCGGCGTCCTCTGCTCAGGCGAGGACATCACCGGACGCACGAAGGCCCACCGGGTGGCGCGGGAGAGCGAGGTGCGGTACCGGGGGCTCTTCAACAACATGTCCAGCGGCGTCATCGTGCTCGGCCCGGCGGGCAGGGGGGGTGACTTCATCGTCCGTGAGATAAACCACGCCGGGGAGCGGATTCAGGACGTCTCCGCGGAGGAGGTGCTTGGCCGGCGCATGTCCGAGGCCTTCCCGCGGTACGTGGAGAGCGGCATCTGCGAGATGGCCCGTCGCGTGAGGCGCCGCGGTACGCCGGAGCTGATGCCCCAGATCGAATGCGGGACCGACGCCAGTATAACCCGGTGGGTCGAATTCAGAATGTACCGCATCGATTCAGGGGAGGTGCTCGCGGTATTCGAGGACGTCACCGAACAGCGGCTGGCCCAGGAGGCGCTGAACCGTCACCAGCACGACCTGGAGAAGGCGATGCAGCGGCTCCATCTGGAGATGGAAAAGCTCGAGGAGAGCGAGAAGAAGTACCGCACCCTGGCCGAAAACCTTCCGGACATAGTACAGCGCTTCGATGCCGAAGAACGGTTCATCTTCATGAGCAACAATATCGTCATGCTCACCGGTAAACCGGCGAACTTCTACTTGGGGAAGACGCTCGCCGAAGCCGGTTATTCCACGGAGGAATGTGCGGTGCGGGGGGAGGTGATCGCCCGGGTATTCAAACACGGGGAGCCCGAGGAGCTCGAGTGCGCCATCGAAACCATGGGGGGCACCCATCGCATGAATCTCCGGCTCATGCCGGAATTCGACGTCGGCGGGGTTGTGAAGAGCGTTCTTTGCATCTCCCGCGACGTCACCGAGCTGAAGAAGGCGGAGGAGGCGCAGGTCTTTGCGGTGAACATATTGAAGCTGCTCAACAGCGGTACAGAAAAGAAGGATATCATCGCGGAGATCCTGGCCCGGGCCAAGGAGTTCACCGGGTTCGATGCGGTGGCTATACGCCTGAAGGACGGCGACGACTATCCCTATTACCTGACGAACGGGTTTGACGACTCCTTCGTCGGCTTTGAACAGAGCCTCTGCGCCCGTGACGAAAACGGGAACCCTGTCCCCGACGAGAACGGTCTTCCGCGCCTGGATTGCCTGTGCGGCCACGTCATACGGGGGGCTATCGAGGCGACATTACCCTGCTTCACACGGGGGGGGAGCTTCTGGACCAACAGCGTCGCCGAACTGCCGGCACTGGTTTTGTGTGCCCACTTGAGAGATGGGTGCCGTGCCCAGGGGTATGAATCGGTGGCGTTGGTGCCGCTCAGGTCCTTCAGCGAGACCGTGGGGCTGCTGCAGCTGTGCAGCAGACGGAGGGGAATGCTCACCCCGGCCATTATCGAGTTCTTCGAGGGGATCGGTTCAAGCATCGGCATCGCCCTGGCGCGAAAGAGCACCGAGGAGCGGCTCCGCGGGTCCCTGAGGGAGAAGGAGACCTTACTGAAGGAGATCCATCACCGGGTGAAGAACAACCTGCAGGTGGTCTCGAGCCTTCTCTACCTTCAATCGGAATACATGGAAGACCCCCAGATCCGGGACACGCTGCTCATCACTCAGAACAGGATCAGGTCAATGGCCCTGGTGCACGAGCGGCTGTACCGCACCGGGGTTCTCGCCACCATCGACCTCAGCGATTACATCTGCTCCCTGGTGGGGGAGCTCTCCCATTCATATGCGGTGACCGACAGGATAGAATTTACCGTGGGGGTGAAGGAGCTGTATCTCGACATAGACACCGCCATACCCTGCGCGCTCATCGTCAATGAGCTGGTCACAAACGCTATCAAGCACGCATTTCCGGGCGGGATGAACGGCGCGGTAACCGTCGATTTCACCAGCGAAGAGTCCGGCCGCTGCCGACTCATGGTGTCGGACAACGGCGTGGGATTCAGCGAGGGGGTCGAGGAGGGCGTGGGATTCCTGGGAATGCAGCTGGTCAACGCGCTGGTGGGGCAGCTGGGTGGGTCGATAGAGAGGCGGGACGGCGCGGGGACGAGCTTCATCATTCAGTTCACTACCCGCCCATGATGACAAATTTAGTTACTCCCCCATCGCAATTTTTGTTATACCTGCTGCCGGGATCCTATTAATAACAAATGCTCAATATCAGCAATTGACGCGTTCCACGACTGCGTCTACATTGATACACACAGGGTCACAATTCGGCCTTGTTCTATTTGAACACTCTGCACAGCAGTACCTTCTAAGGAGGAGTAATTATGAGCTATATACTTGTAGTGGATGATTCTCCCACCATCCGCACCAGCGTTGAGTTTACGATTAAGGAGTTCGGGTTCCCGATCAAGCAGGCGGAAAACGGCGCCGAAGCCCTCGATACAATCAATGAATTCAAGGGGAAGGGGGAGGACCTGGCGCTGGTGGTGATCGATGTGAACATGCCGGTAATGGACGGCATCAGCTTTCTGAAGGAATTCAAGAAGACGGACCGATTCACGCCGGTACTGATACTCACCACGGAATCGGAGGGTGCGAAGATCAAGGAGGGGAAAGATGCGGGCGCCGCCGGATGGATGATCAAGCCCTTCAAGCCGGAAAATCTGAAGGATGTGGTAATGAAGCTGATCCAATGATTAAGACGAAGGACATGAAGACGGGGAGGGACCTGTTCATCCTCTATCCCGGCGATTACTACGCATCGGCGATCCAGTGTTTCATCGGTTCGGTCACCGGATCGTGCGTGATCGTCTGTCTCTACGATACCATCAGAAGGATCGGCGGCATGGGATTCCTCATTGTGCCGGGCGCCATCGGGACAGAGGGGATCTACCGTGACCAGATCGCCGCCCAGGGGATCAACCAGATGGAGCTCCTCCTGGGGGAGCTGGTGAAGCTCGGCGCCGACAGAAAAAACCTGACGGCGAAGATATTCGGCGCCGCCACCTTCCGCGAATCAAGGCTCAGCAGGGAATTCATCTCCACGAGCCAGCTCCGTTTTATTGACCAGTATTTCAAATCGGAAAAAATTCCGGTGTACGTGGACGATCTCGGCGGCGATTACCGCAGAAAGATATACTTTTCCCCCACCGACGGCAAGGTGTACCGGAAGGTGCTCTCCAACAACGACGAGTCCTCGGAGTTTATCAAGATGGAGTTGGAATTTATCAACAGGATTTTCAGGAACAAGGATACCTTCGGCGACGTTATCCTGTTCGAGTGACCACGATGATTGCCAATGTGATAACCAGAGCGGAACTGAGCGATGCCGATTTCGATCATTTCAAAGCGATCATCGAGCGGGAGAGCGGCATACGGTTTCACAGCTCCAAAAAGATACTGGTGGAGGCCCGTCTCCTCAGGAGGATGAGGGAGCTGAAGATCAGGGCCTACCCGGCGTACCTGAAGTACCTGCGGGATAACTACAAAGATGAGATCGTGAACCTCATCAACTGCGTCACCACCAACAAGACGGAGTTTTTCCGCGAGTCATTCCACTTCCAGGTGCTCCGCGACACGGTGCTTCCGGAATTCGAGCGCAGGAAGAAGCGGCGGCTCAGGATATGGAGCGCCGGGTGTTCCACCGGAGAGGAGCCCTATACGATCGCCATAACCCTTCTGGAATACTACGGCGATCGATGCCCCGGTGACACGCGCATTCTCGCCACCGACATCGACACATCGGTGCTGTCCTGCGCCTGCGAGGGGATCTACTCAGCGCAGAGCGTCAAGTGCATAGAGGAGCCGCTGCTGAGGAGGTATTTCCTCCGCGGTCGGGGCCCCGACGAGGGGAGGGTGAAGGTCAAGGACTCCCTGAAAAAGATGATCAGGTTCAGGAGGCTGAACCTCCTCTCCGACAGCTTCCCTATGAGCGGGCCCTTCGATATCATCTTCTGCAGGAACGTGGTGATCTACTTCGACCGTGAATCCCAGGTGAAGCTCTTCACCAGGTTCCACCATTACCTCGACAACGAGGGGTATCTCTTCATGGGGCATTCAGAGGCCCTCACCTACATGTCAGATCTATTCTCGCTGTGGGGGCGATCAGTATACAGGAAGAACAGACAATGTACTTAAAAGAAACGAGACGGTACGGCAAGCCGGTGAAGATAATTCACGCCGGTGAATTCTACACATCCGGGAACGACGAGCTGATACAGACGCTGCTGGGCTCCTGCGTGGCGGTGTGCCTGTATGACCCGGTGCGGCGGATCTCCGGGATGAACCATTTCATGCTCCCCGGGAGGATCTCCAGAGTGGATATCTTCAACGACCGCTCTGCCCGCTACGGCATCACGGCGATCAACACTCTCATAGAAGCCATGCTGGGGATGGGGTCGGAAAAAAAGTCGATCGTGGCGAAGGTCTTCGGCGGCGGGAGCGTCATCGAGTACCGGCAGCGCGCGAAGTCTATTCCGGAGGACAACGTGCGGGTGGCCAGGGTGATGCTCGAGATGGCCGACATCCAGATGCTGGAAATTGATACGGGTGGGGCCTATTCCCGAAAAATTGTTATGGACGTTTTAAGCGGAGAGGTGTACTGTAAGAAGTCGGCGAGCGAGAAAATCGCGGCGCGAGTCTTTTCACGGCAGCTCGGCAGAGATATTGTGGAGGTGTGAAGGTGGAGGCGAAACGCGTCCTCATCGTTGACGATTCCGCGCTGATGAGGAAGTTGCTCACCGAGGCGCTGAGCAACGTGAAGGGGATCGAGGTGGTCGGCACGGCGCCCGACGCCTACATCGCGGCCGATAAGATCAAGCGGCTGCAGCCCGACGTGCTCACCCTGGACATCGAGATGCCCAGGATGGACGGCCTCACCTTTCTCTCCAGGCTCATGACGGCGAGCCCCCTCCCGGTCCTGATGGTGAGCGCCCTGACCGATTCCGGCGCCAGGGAGACAATGAAGGCGCTGGAGCTGGGAGCCGTGGACTTCATCCTGAAGCCGAAGCCGGACGAGAGCGACAAATGGGATTCCTTCCGGAGGGATCTGGCGGACAAGATTCTCGCCATGGATTCCGAGAAGGTGAAGAAGAGGATGCGGTCGGTGCAGGCCACGCCCCCCCAGGTGGACAAGAAGTACTCGGCGGACGTGATACTTCCGAAGCAGAAGCCGCACCCCTCCATGAAGCGGACGGAAACGATCATCGCCATCGGCGCCTCCACCGGCGGTACCGAGGTGATCGCCGAGATACTGTCGGTGCTGAAGGAGGACACGCCGGGAATCGTCATTGCGCAGCATATGCCGGAGAAGTTCACCGAGGCCTTCGCCAACCGGGTGAACGGCATCTCCAGGATGTACGTGAAGGAGGGGGCCCCGGGAGACAGGCTTTACCGCGGCATGGCCCTGATCGCCCCGGGAAACAGGCACATGCTCCTCCACCGTGATTCCAGCGGCTACTGGGTGGAGATCAACGACGGCATGCCGGTGAACCGCCACAGGCCATCGGTGGACGTGCTTTTCCGCTCGGTGGCGCAGTCCGCCGGGATGAATGCCGTCGGCGTGATCCTCACCGGCATGGGCGCCGACGGCGCCAACGGCCTTCTGGAGATGAGGCAGGCCGGTGCGGTCACCCTGGCACAAGACGAGGAATCGTGCATTGTCTTCGGCATGCCCAACGAGGCGATCAAGAGGGGGGCCGCGGAGATGGTGAGAAACATACGGGGTATAACAGAATACCTGAACGCCGCGGTCTGCGTGCCGGGGAGCGTGCAGTGAGCGGGGAGGATCGGCTGTGATGCCGGGGGTGCCGGGATGAAACGGATACTTATCGTTGAGGACGAGGCGCTGGTGGCGATCTCCATAAGGAAGAAGCTGGAGAAGAACGGCTACGAGATCATCGACATCTCCACCAGCGGCGAGGAGGCGCTGAGGACCTGCGCCTCCCGGCGCCCGGACCTGGTATTGATGGATATAAAGCTGAAGGGGAACATGGACGGCATCGACGCTGCGGAAAGGATCAGGGAGCTGTACGATCTCCCGGTAATCTATCTCACCGCCTTTTCCAACGTGGAGATTCTTGAGCGGGCAAAGATCTCGGCACCCTACGGCTACATCGTCAAGCCCTACAACGACAGGGAGCTCTTCTCCAATATCGAGATCGCCCTGTACAAGCATGCCCTGGAATCCAGGCTCCGGGAGAGCGAGGAGCGGTACCGGCTGATCGCGGAGAACAGCAGCGATATCATTCTCCAGATGGGGGGGGACCTGGTCATCACCTACGCATCGCCCGCCGTCCTTCCGATCCTTGGGTACTCCCCCCAGGAGCTTGCGGGGAAGTCCATCACGGACCTGTTCCCCGAGGCGCCGGGCCAGGGCCTGAGGCTCGAGGAGATCGTGTCGGGACAGTCCGGCGGGCTCGTGGAGCTCCTGGTGAGGACCCGCGACCACGGCTCCCGGTACCTGGAGTTGAACCTGGCCCCCATACGGCACAAGGACACGATCATGGGGGTGCAGGGGACCGCGCGGGACGTCACCGAGCGGAAGCTGCAGGATATGCGGCAGCGGCTCGCCCTGGCGATCCTGGACATGCTGAACAGGATCAGGAACACCGGCGACGTGGTGCGGGGGATAGTGAATCTCATACGGGAGCATGCCGGTTTCGAGGCGGTGGGTGTTCGCCTTAAGGAGAACGGCCTTTTCCCGGTGTACGAGCAGTTCGGCTACAGGGCGGAGCACCTGGCAGCCGAGGAGTGCAGGAGCCCCCTGGATCAGGACGGCACGGTCCGCTGTCTCTGCGGGATGGTGATACAGGGTGAGAGGGAGCACTGCCCGGAATCCTTCACCGCAGAGGGGAGCTTCTTCTCCAACGACTTCGGCGAATATCTCGAGAGGTGCGGGGGGGAGCAGCTGCCCGGGAAGCCCATCTGCGGCATCTACGGCTCGGTGGCCATAATCCCCCTGGTGTCCGACGATCAGACCGTGGGGGTGCTGCACCTGTGCCACGGGAGGGTGAACATGTTCGACGCAGAGAGCATTTCCTTCTTCGAGGGGATCGCGGCCAGCATCGGGGTGGCGGTGGAGCAGGAGCGGTCCCGGAGCGAGCTGAGGAAGTCGCTCGCCGAGAAGGAGCGGCTGCTCAAGAAGGAGAAGAAGATACTTGCCAGGGAGCGGGAGCTCCAGAGGGAGATCATGAACGCCATACAGTCGGAGCGGCAGAGGATCGGCAGGGACCTGCATGACGGCCTGGGGCAGAATCTCACCGCCATCGCCTTCCTCTCCGAGGCGCTGACGCGGAAGCTCGGCGGACCGGAGAGCGCCGGCAGTGCGGAGCTCGAGGAGATCAACTCGATGATATCCGGCGCCATCATGCAGACCAGGCTGATCGCGAAGATGCTGAGCCCGGTGCCGATAGAGCGGGACGGCCTGGTCACCGCGCTGGAGGGTATGGCGGCGCACGTCACGAAGCTGTACCGGATCCCCTGCAGGGTGCGGAGGAGCAACGGCTTCGAGGTGAAGGATGATATCGTCGCGGAGAACCTGTTCTATATCGCCACCGAGGCGGTGAACAACGCCATCAAGCACGGCGGGCCGGAGCACGTGGATATCATTCTCTCCCAGGAGGGGCAGCGGCTGGTGATGGAGGTTCGTGACGACGGCGCGGGGATGAAGACGGCGCAGGATATCGAGGGGGGGCTCGGCCTGGGAATCATGAAATACCGCGCCATGATGATACACGCCGAATTTTCACTGGAGGCGAGCAACGGCAGGGGCGTCGCCATCCGGATTACCTGCAACGGCTCTCCATTGAGGGAGGGGGCCGCGGAAAGCTCGGGATACAAGGAGAGAAGAATATGAGCACGAAGAAGAAGTCTGCGGCCGAGGGAAAGGCATCCGATCAGGTGAAGGAGGAGGCCCGGCAGGTGAAGATCATCCTGGTGGACGATCACCCGATAGTGCGCCAGGGGATACGTCAGATCATCGAGAGCGAAAAATGCTTCAGCGTGTGCGCCGAGGCCTCGAGCGCCAGCGAGGCGATGAAGCTCGTGGGAGAGCACCTGCCGGACCTCGCCATCATAGACATCACGCTCACCGGCAGTATCAGCGGCATCGATCTGGTGAAGTCCCTCAAGGACCGCTACCCCCAGGTGCTGTCCCTGGTCCTCTCCATGCACGACGAGAGCATCTTTGCGGAGCGGGCGATACGCTCCGGGGCCCGCGGATACCTCATGAAGGAGGTGGCGCCGAAGAACATCATTGACGCCATCCGCAAGATAATGGACGGGAGCCTCTATCTCTCGGAGGAGACCTCGGGCAGGATCATCGACAAGCTCGTGCACGGCACCTCGGAGGGGGACGCGACGTCGGTGGACTGCCTGAGCGACCGGGAGTTCGAGATATTCCAGCTCATCGGACGCGGTTTCAGCACCAAGGAGATCGCGTCGAAGCTGAACCTGTCGATATTCACCATCGAGAGCCACAAGCGCAATATCAAGGAAAAGATGAAGCTGAGGGACTCCGCCGAGGTGCTCAAACACGCCATCCAGTGGGTGCTGATGCAGAAGCAGTGAGGGGTGGCGCGTCACGGTCCATTGTCACGGCGGTATCGGCGGAGAAAAAATGAGTTGTAAATATTCCCGTAGATGAGGGTATGGCCGTGGCAGGGGCCGGAGGAAAGATCCTGAGGAGGGTTGACAGCGGGGCGGAAACCTTCGGGGCGTCCGGTCTTCACAAGCCCATGGATCTGTCGTGCCTGTAACCGGCACTGCGGGAGCGCCGCGGACAAGGGAGAGTGTATGGGGGGGACATCGAAAAAGAAGAAGAAGGAGCGCAGGAGGGAACCGAGGGTCGTCGTATCCTACAACGCGGCGATCGTCGTGGACGGCCAGATAGTCCCTTGCGGCGTGGTGAACATCTCGGGCCACGGCGCCTTCGTGAAGGTTGACTCCACCGATTATGCCGCGGAATTCGTCGTGGGGGAGAGCATCATGTTCTCGCTGTTTCCCGGTACCGAGGAGGAGAACCGGATTCAGGGGGAGGTCGTCCGCCACAGCGAGGAGGACGGCAGCAACTACGTGGCGATGTATTTCCTCCACGAGGTGATCTACCAGTGAGCATGCGGGATGGGAGCCCGTCACTCTCCGGTTTTTCCTGCCGGACCGATGGCGGCGTGACCCAGTACCATGCGAGCCTTCTCCATCTGCCGTTCATCCGGTGAGTGCGTTCCGATACGCTGCGCCCGAGAGGATTGCCCCGCCAATTGCCGATCGTTATTCCATGTCCGCGAGTAATTTTCCCCCGATGCCGATGTTCTCCCTGCCGTTCTCCCTTATCAGCACGGTAATGGCCTGTTCGGGGCTTTTCATGATACCGGCGGCGGTTCGCGTAAGCGATTCCGCCAGCTGGCGCTTCTGATCCAGGGTGAGACCGGCACTCTCCACGGTTATTACCGGCATCCTTTGCACCTCCTCTCTCGTGGTTAGTGTTCCTCTATCGGACGAAGCCCTGGTCCTTCATCCAGTGGATGAAGACCATCGCCGATTGCTCGATGGCGCCGGCCTGGCAGTGCTCGGAGGAGCCGTCCACGAACGGGAAGGTCTTCAGGGTGTAGCTCCTGGCGTTTTGAAAGGCCTTCTTGAACATTACATCCTGGATTCCGTCCGATATGAACAAGTCCCTTTCCCCGTAGAACACGAGCACGGGACACCTGACCTTATCGTGGACATCCTTCAGCGTATACTGACTGCCGATCACGAGAAAGTCGTAGGGCGTGTTGCCGCCCATGGACATCATCCCGTTGTTGAGGCCCCACCTGGTGGTGATGCTGATCCTGCGCTTGATCCTGGCGAGCAGATTGAACACGCCCCTGTGCCCGTTGTGGAAGAGGGTCCTGGCCACCGAGGGGAGCTGGAACAGGGCGCCGTCGAGGAAGTCGAAAGGGGAACCGAAGAGCGCCGCGCCGTCGATGCGGCTTTCACGAGCGGCGGCCCTCCCCATGAGCACCCCTCCCAGGCTGATCCCGAAGAGTATCTTTTTCTGAGATCGAATGGAAGGATTCCGCTCGGTCAGGTAATCGATCACCTTTCCCACCGGCTTATGCCACTCCGGGGTGAACCTGATATTCTGATGGCGGATCATTCCGGACTGGCCTGGTCCCTCGAACATCGCCACGGAATACCCGCGGTCGATCAGCGCCTTCCCGATCCAGAAGTAGCTCTCCTCGTTCGTCGAGTCGAAGCCGCCGCAGACGATCACCAGGGGCTTATCGGCGTCCCCTCTGAAGTAGTACGTCGTCATCTTCCCGCTTTCGTAGGGAATTTCGTAGATCGCATGCGGTACTCCGAGCTCGGTCAGGGCCTTCCGGAATGACCGCACGCTCCGGTCGTATACCCTGAGTTTCCTCGCGTCGTCGGGGGGCAGAAAAAATTCGCTGGTCCGGTAATAGTTCGACGCACGGAGCAGTGCATTCCCCCTGGTCACCGGATCGATGGCGTGCGCGGCCCAGCCCTCGCATTTCTCGCCCATGGCGTTCCACTGGGAGTACCATTCATCCTCGTCCTGATCGTCTATCCGGCTGATGACGCTGAGCACCTCGCCGGGCGCCGAGCCCTGATACATGGAATGGCCCAGGGTCCGCAGGGCCTGGTAATGAAAGGAATCGGATTTGAAAAGATTGTACACTCCCCTCCCGCGCCGGCATCCGCCCGCGATGCAGGCGACGGCGGCGGCCGCGATCACGGAAATCGCGATCATTACACTTCTCTTATGGAACAACATATGCACCTCTTTTGTTTAGAAGCTAAACTGAAATATAAAAAAATTCATTTCCTGGTTCCATGATCGATGAATTTTCCAATATGCGTCTCGATTCTCGACAGGAATTCTTCGAAACGTTTCATGTCTTCTTTTTGAAAATCGGAAACATACCGGTACAGTTCCGCATCCATCAGCCCGTGAAGCCTCTCATGTCCCTCGAAGGCCCTTTTCCCCCTTTTCGTGAGCGTCAGGATGATCTCCTTGTGATACTCCGGATTCCGCGTTTTATCGATGAGCCCCTTCCTCAGCAGCTTGTTGACAATCTGGGAGATCGCACCCTTAGTAACGCCGAACTTGAGACAGATCTCGTTTACCGTGCTGCCCTGGTTTTTCCCAATGGCCTCGATTACATGGATCTCCGCCGGGTACAGGAAATCGCCGGTTCCATACTCCAGCGCCCTCGAATCGAGCCGCTTGTATTTGTTCACCAGCCGCATCAATAGTACCGAGATGCGGCTCACGTCTTCAGCCGTGACTTTCATGATTCAGTATAGTAACTATACTGAATCATGTCAAGCATTTTCCGGAATTTTTTCTGTCTGCGATCAATGACGCAGGGCAGGCAGGTGGCCCCGACGGCTGTGCATCCTCCGCCCTATTCCCGCGCCGCCTTCAGCCATACCCGGAAGACGGTCCTCCCCGGAGTGCTGTCGAACTCGATTCTCCCGCCGTGCCGCTCGACGATATTCCTGCAGATGTTGAGGCCCAGCCCCATCCCCTCGCCGGGGGGCTTCGTGGTGAAGAAGGGCTCGAAGATCCGCTGGCGGACCGGGGCGGGTATGCCGGGACCGGTATCGCCTATGGAGACCGCCACCCATCCCTCTCTCTCCTCGATGGTGATGTCGACGGTGCCGCGGTACTCCAGGGCGTGGAGGGAGTTGTTGAGAAGGTTTATCCACAGCTGGTTGAGGGCATCGCGGTTTCCCCTGACCGGGGCCTCCGTCAGGTACCTCCTGATGATGGAGACCCCCTGCCCGATCCTGTTCTGGTACAGGGTGAGGATGGTCTCCATCTCCTCGTGAATCCGCACCTCGGTGATATCATCGCCGATGTCCTGCTTGAGGTAGTGCTGGAAGGCGCGCACCACGCTGGCGGCCCTGTCGGAGGCCACCGCGATTATCTCGCCAAGCCTTCTAATCGAGGCCAGCGGGACGATTGAGGCGAGCACCTGGATCCCCCTCCCGGCCGCCAGCATGCCGGCGAGCCGGTCCTTCAGCCCCTGTGTCCCGGATTCAATGACCAGCTCAGCCACCGAGGCGCTCTCTGCGACGCCGGCATCGGACAGCATCCCGGCGATCTCCCTCGTCAGGCGTCTCCCCGCCGGCACCTCCAGGCGGCTGGCCTCCCTGGCGCTCTCGTCCAGGAGCGCGAAAAAGTGGCCGCGTTCGTCTTCGTCCAGCGTGGTTATGACGCGCAGGGCCTCGGGGAGCTTCCGTTGCAGGATTTCCAGCATCGTGCGGTTCGACGAGATGATCGCCCCCAGCGGTGTGTTCAGCTCGTGGGAGATGCCCGCGGTGAGCTGGCCAAGGGCGGCAAGCTTTTCCCTCTGGATCATCTGCTGCTGCGCTTCGTTCAGCTCACCCAGGGCCTTCTCCAGGTCCCTGTTGGTGCTCATGAGGTCGTTGTAGGCCTTCGTCAGCTCCCGGGTGCGCAGAGCCACCTTCTCCTCCAACTCCCTGTTGAGGCGGCGGATCTCGTCCTCGGAGCGCTTCCTGGTCACGGCGAGGCCCGACATGTAGGCGAAGGTCTTCATGGTGTCGTCCGGCACCGGGATGCAGTCACCCGGCAGGCAGGCCATCGCGGCGCCCACCAGGCTCTGGCCGTGATGAAGCGAGAGCACGGCGATGATCCTGCATCCCAGCGCCTTCATGAGACGCTCCGAGACGTCCCGGGAGATCGTACCGAAGGAGAGTTGCTCGATGCTCTCCCCGACGATCACCATCTGCGACACCATTTTCTCGACGAACTGCGGGGGCACCTTGAAGATGATCTCTCCCGCCGGTGCTCCCAGTATCCTCCTCACGCTGTCCAGCGCGCCCTCCTCGCCATGCAATGATACGACCGCGAACTCCCGGCGCTCCGGATCGTAGCGCGACGCCGCGGTGACGACGGCCCCGGTGAGACGCTGGTACGATTCGGCGATGATGCGGTACAGGTCGTCGGCGCGGGGCGCCTCGGCGAGGGAGATGGAGATGCTGTTCAGCTGCTCATTGAAGGCGGACAGCGAGCGGAACCGCATTTCGCTGTCGATGAGGGCCTGGTTCGTGGTCTCCAGTTCCTCCATGGTGGCCTGCATCTCCTCGTTCGACGACTCCAGCTCCTCCATGGCTGCCTGCAGGTCCTCGTTGGCGGTCTCCAGGTCGGCATTCTTGGCAACGAGCTCCTCCTCCGCGGCCTTCCTGTCATTGATGTCCAGCTCGATGCCGTCAGCGATCACGGCCCCGCCGCTGATCCGGCGCGGCTGGGAGACCAGCCGCATCCAACGAACGCTGCCCGAGGCGTTGCGGAAACGGACCTCGGTATCAAATATGGTTCCGTCCCTAATGGCCCGCTCTTCCTCGCCGCGAAGGCGTTCGGCATCCTCCTCCTGGATCTGCCCGTAGAGCAGATGGGGATCGGCCGTGACCGCCTCGGGGGTGAGGCCGTGCAGGCGCTCAATCCCGGCGCTCACGTAGGTGAACCTCCGGGACCCGTCCGGAGAGGCCACCACCTGGTAGATCATCCCCCCGGGGAGGTTGTTGCCGATGGTGCGGAGGCGCTCCTCGCTCTCCCGGAGCTTCCCGGCCATATCGGCAAGCTGCCGGTTCGCCTCCATGGAATCGTCCAGGGTCTTCCTCTGCAGGGAGACGAAGCGCTCCACCAGTACCAGTATGGTGCAGAGGAAGACCAGCAGCGCGGTCCCCCCCTCGGCCCAGAATCCCGTGGTGAGGGGATTTTCGCGCAGCGCCATGGTTTCACCGAGCACGCCACGGACCGCCAGCAGTGAAAAGGTGCCGTACAGGCCGAGGCTCAGAAGCCCCATGGCGTATCCCGCCCTGGAGCCGATCACGATGGTGGCGATGACCGGCATGACCACCAGCCAGATGCGCCCGCTCCCCACCAGACCGAGCCTCATGAAGCTCGCCGCGGCGTTGCTGTAGCACAGCGCCATGAGCCCCCATGTCCTCAGGCGCAGGTCCAGACGCGGGAGCACCGCCAGGACGATGGATGCGACGTATACGGCAAGATAAAGCCATTCGAGCAGTCCCATGCTGCCGCCCCTGAGGGCGTTGACCACCACCGAGGCGTAGGCGGGCAGGCTGGTGATCGCCACGACGATCAGCGTTATGGTCATCGCCTTCTTCCGCCAGGTCAGGAGGATGTCGTCTCCCGGCATGTTTCGGAGGGGGTTGAATCTCGATTTTCGTGCCATGGTGCACCGTCGCTCCTCATCGTTAGTGTGACCCTGCCGCGGCAACACTTTATATGGTACCAGCAAATCGCGGAAAATCAATATTATTTTTCCGGCGATCCCGCGTCATGCCGCGGCGAGGGTGGCGCTTCGGGTTCTGTCACATGTGGCGCCATGCTCCGGTGACGTCGATTTCTCGCGCGAAAAGAGGCCTCCCGTAAAATGTCCTTGAAAAAATAACCGGCCATTTGTAGGATTACGGCGTCATTCATCACACTCACGGGAGGTAGCAACATGGATCTTCACAATCCAGAGGCAACGCAGCAGGCCCTGAGCATACTCCGCTCCGGGGCGAACTTTCAGTGGTATCTCATCCCCATCCTCGCCCTTGCAGTCTACGTCTACTTCAACGAGATATCGAAAAAGAACTGGAGGCCTGTCGCGGCCGGACTCTCGCTCTACATGGTGCACTGGTTTGCCGAGATCACGAACGCCCTGATACAGCACTTCAGCGGCCATGCCCTCTGGACCGTACCGACCGGAACCGCCTTCCTGATCCTGGTGGGCGTCGGCGCCGAACTGAGCCTGATGTTCTCCATCGCCGGGCTGATCTTCAGCAAGATCCTCCCCGAGGACCCGAAGATGAAGATCCTGGGCCTTCCCAACAGGCTCGTGTTCGCCGTGGGGAACGCCGCCTTCTTCTCGGTCTTCGAGATCTTCCTGGCGAAGACCCCTGCCTTCATATGGGTCTACCCCTGGTGGGGCGCCCTCCCGGTGTTCGTGACGGTGTATATCCCCTTCTTCGTGGTCGGGATGTACTGCTACGACTGGAAGCCGAAGACCCAGAAGGCGGTGATCGGGGGGCTCTTCGCGGTAAACGCGCTCATGATGATCGTCTTCGCCGGAATACTGGGCTGGATATAGACTTTCGGCGTCCCGAAAGGGGGCGGAGGGGAGCCGGCGCTCAATGCATCTTCAGCCCCTGTTCCGGGGAGCGCGTCGGTTTCGTGAACCCCCGTGCGTTTCCGTGCATCTCCAGCGCCCTCCGGATCGTGGCGGTCAGGAGGGCGATGCCGGTCCCCTTGACCACGTAGCCGCAGGAGGGCACCGCCTCGGCCTTTTTCATGATCTCCATCTCGGTATGGGATGAGAGGAATATCAGCGGGATGCTCCTTGCGCGAAGGATCAGCTTCGCGGTATCGGTGCCGTCAATACCCTCGCCCAGGTCGATGTCCATGAGGATGAGATCGATCCTGGGCTCATCCGAGAGAGCCGCGGCGATCGCCTCGGTACCGTTCGATGCGGTGATCACCGCGAATCCCTGCTTGGCGAGCAGTTTCGACTGGCTCCGTGCCACCAGTGCGTCGTCGTCCACCAGCAGGATCGTCTTCTGTGATGCCCCCACGCCCGTCTCCCCCTGCTTCGATTCTCTGCCGCCGTGATCGGAATTGCCCGTAACGGCTTTGGTGCGGCGGCAGAGCGCTATAATATCGCGGGCCGGCATTTGCGATCAACCAATTAATTGCCCCTTGCGAAAAAAATAATATAACACTTGTTAAAAGGACTAACGGGTTTTTGCTAGGGCTGCATTAATGGATTTTGTGATGGTTTGTGAGTGACATAACGAAGCGGCCCCTCGCCGCCCGGGCTGCCATTGCGACGTTGTGCGATATCAATTCGCCGTGGTGCCGGTCTGCGGGCGTTCTTCTCCGTTTTCACGGCCGCTGAAACTGACCGTCACGATGGTCCCCCCCTCTGATCGTATATCCAGCGCCCCCCCCATCTGGCGGGCGAGCAGCTTCACCAGCTCCAGGCCGAGACCCCCGGGATGGTCCGGGCCGGACCCTCCCGGCATCCCCACGCCGTTGTCCGCAACCTTCAGCGTGAGGTCGCCGCTCGCCGCCTTCAGCGACACGGTTATGGTCCCGGCACGATCGCCGGGGAAGGCATATTTCAGGGCGTTCATGAGGAGCTCGTTGAGTATGAGCCCCACCACCGAGGCCCGCTTCGTGTCCACGGTGACTGGATCGATGCGGTACTGCAGGGTCATCCTGCCGTCCGCGTCAGTGTGGGCGGCGTAGAGAGAGTCGCCGATGGATTTGCAATAACGGTCCAGGGGGATCTGTCGGGTGTCCTGGGAGCGGTAGAGCATCGTGTAGAGCTCCGACAGGGTGTGGATTCTGCCCCCCAGGGACTCCAGGGCCTTCCGTACCGCCGGGTCCCCGGAGCGGGCAGCCTCGAGCTCGGCCATCGACGAGATCATGAAGAGGCTGTTCTTCACCCGGTGCTGCAGTTCGCGCAGCAGCGCCTCCTTCTCCTCAAGGGCGGCGTTCAGGGCATCCTTCGCCCTGGTCCGCTCGGTGATGTCCCGTATGAAGCCGCCGACGACCCGGGTGGTCCCGATGGCCGCCGGGAACTTCGTTGTCTCGAAGATGCGGTCGCCCACGATCTCCTCGTTCACCGCGATTCCGTCGGAGCTGAGCGCCTCCAGGTCGCTCTTCCTGCAGTTGTCCGCCGCCTCCCCCGGCATCAGGTCGTAGTCGCTGAGCCCGATTATCTCCTCCCTCCTCCTGCCGAAGTAGTCCGCCAGGTGGTTGTTGACGATAGTGTACCGGAATTCTTCATCCTTGAGAAAGGCCATGTCCGCCGTGGAGTTGATGAAGGCGCGATAGCGCTTCTCGCTGTCTATGAGCATCCGCTCGTGGCGGCGGATCACGGTACGGCTTTCTACGAGTATTATGATGATCATCACCAGGGCGAAGGCGATGACCCCCAGGCTTGCCGGGAGCGCGCTGCGTCGGAGCACATTCCAGTTCCAGGCCGCGGCGTCCACATCCATCCCCAGCACCGCCGCCGCCCGTCCCCCCTGCGCGCTCTCCAGGGGGAGAAAGGCGCTGGTCCAGGTGCCCCATCGGTCGATGTAGGGCCCCGTGGTGTAGGCGCGGTTCTCTGAAAAGGCGCTCCGTGCAGCGGGCGGTGCCTCGTGGTACACCTGCCCCGGCGGGGAATAGTCCCTGGACTCTGCCGGCTCGCTGTCGAGGTAGAAGAAGATGTCGCCGTTTTCCCTGCGCCCCAGCAGGTAGAGGAATCGGCAGTCCGGTTTGGCCCTGCGTGCCCGCACCAGCCGTTCCTTGAGCCGGCTGTAGGCGGGAGAGAGGGTGTCGGCGGCCGTGCCGCGGAACGCCGCGACCTCCTCGACGTCGATGGCGGGAGCCACCAGGCGCGCCTCCCTGATGAGATCGCGGCGCATCTCATGATCGGCGCGCTGTGCGGTCCAGAGCGTGAAGGCGGCTACCATGGCGATGGAGGCGAGTCCCGTCACTGCAAGCCATAGATTCCTTCGTGTCGTCATGCCGGTATAAAATACTCCATTATTCCGCTGAGCGTCAAGACAAAAACGCGGTTGCGCCGGCGTTCAACGCACCGAGAGGGGGCCGTTATGCAAAATGATGAAAGCCGCGCTGCAGCAATCGCCGCGGGGAATGGGGCGCTGTGGTGGCTGCCGCGTCGGGGTGTATCATGCCGAGATTGCCGCCGCGGTAGGCCTGCGGTACGGGGCCCCTGCCGAGGAGAGGCCCCTCGGTTTTCACGGAACACACTGTGCCTTTTTGTTATGCCATTCTCACAAAATCCGGTGATTGAATTCCCGGGGGATTCCATGGATACTATTGAACCGGCGTCAGGAGCTGCGGCGCTTTCATTGCGAGCCGGCGGGGGCCGGGGGCATGCAGGGGAGAGCGCAGGGGTGTGATGGCGGATGCTGAAACCCGGTGCAGCGGCCCACGGTTTTTATGACGACGAATCAATGGAATGCGGTGATGAAATCGGGCCGGTTATTTGCTCTATTGGTAGGCCATGCGAGGCGTACCCCATGTGGTTCTTTGATACGGCCCGGGTGCCCCTGGTTGCGATGTCCGGCCCTGCGGAGGCCGCCGGCGTGATGGATGGCGCCGGTGTGGGTGTTTCATCCCGCCGAGAGAACCTGATCCACAGTGGAGTCTGCAAAGAATGGACGTTTCCGGGAAAACACTTCTTCTCGTCGAAGACGAATCCCTCATTGACCTTGCGGAATCAAAGCAGCTGTCTACAATCGGATACCGCGTTCTGGCCGCCCGTGACGGGAGCACTGCCGTAGAGCTGGTGCGGATGCTGGCGAGTCGGCTTCACGGGACCGTGGAGTACGGGGGTGATGAACGGTACCTCATGCACCATCCGTATGATGAACCCGGAGGATGGAAACGGCGGCGTCCAGGAATGAACCGAGCAGGATGCATCCCGGCCGTTCTGTTGCGATGGTCCTGACCGCGCCGTTCATCATCATTCTGTGGTGTGTGAGAGCTTTGGGAAGGGTGTTCCCTTCCATATGCACGGTGAGGGATTCGGGTCCGGTGAAGGCGGACGGGAATGCAGCCCGGCAATCGTCCATCACGCCCGCAGCTGGAGGAGCATGAAGCATTGCCGCGCAGAGGGGGCTGGCCGGCAGATCGACGGTGAGCCCGGCACGGGCACTCCGGGAAAGGTCCGGCGTCCTTGAAATGCGCAGGGGGGCGGCCATGAACAGACAGAGAGCGAAGACGATCCTTCTGGTTGAGGACGAGGCGCTCGTCGCAATGAGCGAATCGAGGCAGCTGAAAAAATACGGCTACGAGGTTGTCACGGCGCCGAACGGCACCGCCGCAATCGAGGCGGCGCGGGAGAAACGGGACATCGACCTGATCCTCATGGATATCGACCTGGGGTCTGGCATGGACGGCACCGAGGCTGCCGCGGTCATACTGCAGGAGCGAGAAATGCCGGTGGTGTTCCTCTCGAGCCACTCCGAACCGGCGGTGGTGGAGAAGACAGAAAAGATCACTTCCTACGGCTACGTGGTGAAAGACACCGGCATAACGGTGCTGGACGCCTCGATCAA
Organism: Spirochaetota bacterium; assembly: GCA_016929135.1. GTDB lineage: Bacteria > Spirochaetota > UBA4802 > UBA4802 > UBA5550 > JAFGJK01. The sequence continues at coordinate 27,269 of JAFGJK010000042.1, forward strand.
GATGGCCTTCAAGCTTTTCGAGGCGAACAGGAAGATTCAGCATGCCAACGAGACGCTGGCCCTTGCCCAGACCGCCGGTCATGCCGGTGCCTGGGACTGGGACATAGTCCACGACAAATTCAGCTGGTCGCCCGAGTTCATTGAGCTGTTCGGCCTGGCGGCAGACGTGGTCCCCGGCTTCGAGGCGTGGATGAAGACGGTTCATCCCGCAGACCGGGATGCCGCGGCACGGAGGATACGGGAGGCAATCGACAGGAAGACGGATCTGGTGAACGAATACCGGATTGTAATGCCCGGCGGAGGCATTCGATGGATTCAGGCGACCGGGAAGACCCACTATTCCGGCGACAGGCCGCTGCGGATGATCGGCCTGTGTACGGACATCACCGAGCGCATGCGGGGAGAGGAACAGCTCAGGGCGAGCGAGGAGAGGTATCGCGTCATATACGACCAGTCCCCCATCGCCATTGAGCTCTACGATTCCGGCGGCATCCTCGTCGCCGTAAACCCCTCCTGCAGGGCCCTCTTCGGCGTCATTGACGAGGAGGATCTTCGGGGATTCGACCTCTTCGGGGATCCCAACGTGGACGAGGTTTTCAAGGAACGGCTCAGGCGGGGAGAGACCGTGCGCTATCAGGCGCCCTTCGACTTCGACAAGGTGGCCGCCCTTAATCTGTACCGTACAACGCGAAGCGGCAGCATCTGGCTGGACGTCCTCATTACGCCGCTGGGATCGGGATTGCCGCTGGGGTATCTCGTGCAGATCCAGGACATCGCCGAACGCATACGGTCCGAGCATGCGCTGCGTGAGAGCGAGGAGCGGTACCGCGCCATTCTGGACAGCTCCCTGGTGGGCATCGGCATATCCTATGGAGTCGAGATAGTATATGCCAACCGGGCGCTGCTGGATATGTTCGGGTACGGCAGCCTCGAGGAGTTCAGCGCCAAATCGCTGCTGGAGCATGCGGCTCCGGAATCGCGGCAGGCGATACTTGAGCGGATAGACAGGCTTCGCGCCGGCGAGCCGGTAGATCCGGTTTTTGAGCAGTACATAGATCGGCCGGACGGGGAGCGCCGCAGCCTCCAGCTCCATATCGCCAAGATCACCTATGCCGGAAGGGAGTGCCGCCTGAGCACCTTCATCGACGTCACCGAGCGTAAGCGATACGAGGAGGAGCTCAGAGCCAGCGAGGTGCGCTACCGGAAGATCGCCGATTCCGTGACGGACTACATGTACTCCGTGACGGTCCTGGGGGGGCGGGCGGTCTCCACATCACACGGGACGGCCTGCGCGTCGGTTACCGGCTATTCCCGGGAGGACTACGAGGCGGACCCCGGTCTCTGGCTGCGCATGGTGCATCAGGAGGACCGCCCGGCGGTTGAGCGCCAGGCGGCTGATCTGCTGGCGGGAGATGCGTATCCGCTGGAGCACCGGATCATCCACAGGGACGGCTCCCTGCGCTGGGTCAGGAACACGCCGGTACCGCACTACGGAGGGGACGGCGAACTGATCGGATACGACGGACTGATGGCCGGCATCACCGTGCGAAAGGAAGCCGAACTCCAGCGGGAAAGGGCGATCGAGGAGCTGCGGGCGAGCGAGGAGCGACTGCGGCTGGCGATGATGGCCACAAACGACGTGATCTGGGACTGGGACATCGTTAACGATACACAGAGATGGAGCGAATCGGGGGCGGCGGTCTTCGGCTGGGAAGAGATCGTGTCGTCCCCGCAATCCGCCGCATGGTGGGTGGAGCGCGTCCATCCAGACGACAGGGAGAGGGTCCACCGGGGATTCTTTGCGGTGGTGGAGGACCCGGCCCGCAGCATCTGGCAGGACGAGTACCGTTTTCGGAGGGCCGAGGGGAGCTATGCCATCGTCATGGACCGTGGCTACGTGCTGCGTGATGCCGGCGGCACGGCGGTGCGCATGATCGGTGCAATGCAGGACGTGACCGAACGCATCCGGATTCATGAGGAGCTGAGAGAGAAGAATCTCTTCCTCCAGTCGCTCTTCGACTCCTCCCCCATGGCAATCTTCTGCCTCGACCGGGATGCCAGGGTCACCCTGTGGAGTCCCTCGGCGGAGCGTATCTTCGGGTGGACCGGCGGGGAGGTTCTGGAGCGCCTCAACCCTATCATCCCGCCGGAGAAGGAGGGGGAGTTCCATTCATTATTCTCGGCCATCATCGATGAGGGGAATACCATCATCGCCAAGGATGTCAGGCGTACCAGGAAGGACGGGGAACTCATCGACGTGAGCCTCTCCGTCTCGCCGCTCAGAAACGCCGGGGGTGAAATCATCGGCGCGGTGGGGATGATGGTGGACGTCACCGAGCATCGGCGGCTGGAGCGGCTGCTGGACGAGAGCCAGCGGCAGATCACCCTCATGGCGGAACTCCTGGAGCACTCGGACCAGTCCTTCGGCGTCGCGTACCCCGACGGGCGACTGGGAAGCTGCAACGATGCCTTCCCCCGCATGCTGGGCTACGGGAAGGAGGAGTTCATGGCCCTTGACTGGGTTGAGGACATCACGCCGATGGAGTGGCACGGAACCGAAGCGGTGGCGCTGGCGCGCCTGCGCGAGACGGGGAGGCCGGAGCGGTACGAGAAGGAATACATCCGCAAGGACGGAACGCGGTTCCCCGTGGAGGTCTTCGTGCACCTTGCCAGGGACCCCCGGGGGGAGCCGCTCCATTACTACGCCTTCGTCACCGACATCACCGAACGGAAGCGAATGGAACAGAGCCTGCAGCGGAGCGCCGACCGGTTCAGGCTGCTGGCGGACACGGCCGGCCAGCTGCTCAGATCGACGGACCCCAGGGGGCTGGTGGAATCACTTTGCCGGAGGGTGATGGAGCAGCTGGAGTGCCATGCCTTCTTCAATTACCTGGCGGACCCGGCTGCCGGGAGGCTGCACCTGAACGCCTTCGCAGGAATCCCGGAAGAGGAGGCGCGGAGGATAGAGTGGCTGGAGTACGGCGTCGCGGTGTGCGGCAGCGTCGCCCGGGACGCCTGCCGCATCGTTGCGGAGCGCATCCCCGACACACCCGACCCGAGGACGGAGCTGGTGAGGTCCTACGGCATCAGGGCCTACGCCTGTCATCCCCTCTTCGGCGAGGGGGGGAGCGTCATCGGCACCCTCTCCTTCGGAACGAAGAGCCGGGAGACATTCGGAGAGGAGGAGCTGCCGTTCATGAAGGCGGTGGCGGACCAGGTGTCCATCGCCATGGTGCGCGTGGGGTACGAGGAGGCCCTGCGGGAGAGCGAGGTCAAATTCCGCACCATTGCCGATTTCACCGCCGACTGGGAGTACTGGCTCGGCATCGACGGTAGCTTCGTATACGTATCGCCGTCGTGCCGCGAAATTACCGGATATGGCCCCGAGGATTTCTCGGGGGATCCCTCGCTCATGCTCTCCGTGGTGAAGGAGGAGGACCGTAATATTATCCGGGATCATCTTGACGGCACGCGTGTGGATTCTGATGCGGGGACCGTCGATTTCCGGATCGTCACCCGGGACGGTCGGGAACGGTGGATAGCCCACCGCTGCAGGCCCGTCTTCGGTCACGACGGGTCGCACCTGGGGCGGCGGGGGAGCAACCGCGATGTCACCGAACGCGTCAGGGCAGAGATGCAGCGGGAGGCCGCGCTCCAGGAGCTGGCCGGGGCGGTCCGGGAGAGGGAATCACTCCTGCGGGAGCTGCAGCACCGGGTGAAGAACAACCTCTTCATGATCACCTCTCTTATAGACCTGGAGGCCGAGAAGGCCCTCTCGGAGGACGCCGTCTCCTCTCTGGGGAAGCTCCGTGACCGGATCGCATCGCTGGGGAACCTGTATGCGCTCCTCCACCGGACAGGGAGCGTCGAAAGAGTGAGGATCGACGAGTATATCGCGGATGTCGTCGCCGCCCTGGCGCAGACCCACGGGACGGCGGAGTCCGGCATCGAGATGGTTGTGCAGTGCGAGCCGGTGGAGGTCTCCGTGCAGTCGGCGGCCCCG
>JAFGJK010000043.1 GCA_016929135.1 Spirochaetota bacterium
AGACCGTGCCCCCGGCGCACGTTATAGCCGGCGGGGACGGCGACCACGTGAAGAAGATGCTCCGCGAGGAGGGCTTCGAGGAGTTCTAGGGCAGTATCGGGTAAACCAAAGAGGAGAAGGGCGCTGCTATGAATTCAGAAATACGGGACATCTTCCTCGAGGAATCGAGGGAAACGCTCATGAACCTCGAGTCCGACATCGTCAGCCTTGAGGGGCACTTCGACCGGGAGCTCTTCAACAACATATTCCGCTACGTGCACACCCTGAAGGGGAGCTCCGGGGTCGCCGGCGTCAACAGCGTCTATGAATTCTCGCACCAGCTGGAGAACCTGATGGACCTGGTGCGCTCCGAGCGGATCGTGGTGTCGGAGACGATCATCGACCTGCTCCTGGACAGCCTTGATTACTTCAAGCTGGCGATCTTCGGCACCGACGAGGAGATTGAGGAATCGGAGAAGATGAAGGAGGGGCTCCTCTCGAGGATCTTCGACTGCATCACCGAGGGTACGGGAAAGGCCCAGGGGGCGGACGAGAAGAGGCCCGCGGTGGCCCCGGCCCGGGACGAGCGGTACTTCCACATTCATGTGCGTTTCAAGGAGGACATTTACGAAAACGGGATCGATCCCCTGCGGATCATCCAGGACTGCTGCGCCCAGGGGGATCTGCTGGAGCGGGCGGTGGACAGAAGCGCCCTCCCGGACTTCCCGCAGCTCGACCCTGAGAAGTGCTACCTGGCGTGGGATCTTCTCATCCGGACCGAGAAGAGCCGTCGGGAAATGCAGGACGTCTTCATATTCGTCAGGGATGACAACGAGATCGTGATCGAGGACGTCACCGAGGAGTATGTCAAGGAGAAGGAACTCCCCGCTGCGGACGTGAAGATCGGCGAGCTGCTGATGGACAGGGGGATCATCAACGCAGAGGACTACGACTCGATCCTGGAGGCCCAGGCGCAGGAAAACAAGAAGTTCGGCGAGATCGTCGTGGAGCGGGGATACGCCTCGGAGAACGACATGAGCAGGGCCCTGAAGGAGCAGGACCGGATGCGGAAGAAGCTCGAGTCCAGCACGGTGCGGGTGGACACGGTGAAGCTGGACAACCTGATGAACCTGCTGGGAGAGATCGTCATCGGTCAGTCCTCACTGTCCAGGATCGCCGAGGAGCTTGAGGACGAGACCGAGTTCCGGCTGAAGAACGCGCTGCACGGGCTGGACAGGATCACCAGGGAGTTCCAGGAGCAGATCATGGCGATCCGCATGATTCCGGTGGGCCCCACCTTCGAGCAGTTCCGCCGTTTCGTCAGGGATCAGGCGAAGGCATCGGGGAAGGAGATATCGCTGGTGATCGAGGGGAGGGAGACCGAGCTGGACAAGACCGTCATCGAAAAGATCGGCGACCCGCTGAAGCACATGATCAGGAACGCCGTGGATCACGGCATCGAGACCGCCGAAGAGCGGAAGGAGCGCGGCAAGAACCCTGCCGGCAGCATCAGGCTGGGGGCCTATCACCAGGAGGGATACGTCTACATCGAGGTGGCCGACGACGGCAGGGGGATCAGCCTCCAGCGGGTGAGAGAGAAAGCTGAGGTGCTGGGATTCCTGCACGAGGGGGACGAGGCGTCGGAGGCGAGGCTCCTCTCGTTTCTCTTCATTCCCGGTTTTTCCACCGCCGAGAAGGTGGGGGACCTCTCCGGACGGGGCGTGGGGATGGACGTGGTGAGGACCAACATAGAGTCGCTCCGCGGATCCGTGGAGATACTGAATCAGGAGGGGGAGGGGACCACGGTGCAGATAAAGCTTCCCCTGACCCTGGCGATAATAGAGGGGATGATGGTACGCGTGGGGAAATCGATCTACATCATTCCGCTCCTCTCCATCGTCGAGTCGCTGCGGCCAGCCAGGGAAGCCCTCAAGACGGTGGAGGACAAGGGAGAGGTGGTGATGGTGCGCAACGAATACGTGACGCTGGTGAGGCTCTACGACCTCTTCGGCATCCCCGCGGATTGCCTGAACCCATGGGAGGGGCTTGTGGTGATCGTGGAGTCCGGCGAGGAGAAGGTGGGGATACTGGTGGACGAGCTGATGGGGCAGCAGCAGATCGTGATACGGAGCCTGGACGTCGATATGACCAGGAGCAGGGCGCTCTCCGGCGCAACGGTGCTGGGCGACGGGAGGGTGGCGCTTATCATCGACGTGCACGGCCTGGTGGGGGAACTGACCAGGCGGCAGGCATAGGGGGGTGACAGGATGGACTACCGGATACCAGAGGACGTGGGGATCAAGAGCGTGAGGGAATTCTACGGCACGCTGAAGGGGCTCCTGGAGGGGGATGAGACCGTGATCCTTGATTTTTCCGGACTCATGAGCGTTCACCTCTCAGTCTCGGTGGTGGTGATGGCGGCGCATCGCGAGGCGAAGCGGCTGGGGAAGGCAATCAAGCTGAAAAACGTCTCCGAGCCGGTGCGCCGGCAGCTCTATCTCACGGGGTTCAACATATGAATGACGGCGTCCCCGCCGGAGTACAATCACGGGAGGCATGGATATGAATGATACGGCCACGAAAAACAGGAACGTCACGAGTGAAGAGGATCGCGAGGAACTGCAGCAGTTCGTGACCTTCACCATAGGCAGCGAGATCTACGGCGTCGACGTGCTGAAGGTCCAGGAGATCATCGGCATCACCGAGATCACCTACGTGCCCAACAGCCTGCCCTTCATGAAGGGGGTGATCAACCTGCGGGGGAACGTGGTGCCGGTGGTGGATCTGCGGATCAAGTTCAGGATGGAGGAGCGGGAGTACGACGCAACCACCGTCATAATCATCGTCGAGGTGAAGAGCCGCTCCATCGGCATGATCGTCGACGCGGTATCGGATGTCATCGACATCGCGGTGACCAGCATCCACGATACGCCGCATTTTTCCGCCAGCATAGAGACCGATTATATCAGGAATATCGGCAGGAAGGACGACCTGCTGGTCATCATTCTCAACGTGGACAAGATTCTCACCGCCGAGGAGATGGAGACGATCAGAAAGAAAGAGGCAGGCTGAGCCGGCGGTAACCGACCATGACCAGGGGAAGAAAGCTTCTCATCGTCGAGGATTCGGCAATCGTCGCCATGGACCTCCAGCACAAGCTGAAGAAGCTGGGCTACGTGATCGCCAAGAGCGTGCAGTCCGGGGAAGACGCCGTATCTGCCAGCGGCGAGTTCCTGCCCGACCTGGTGCTCATGGACATCAGGCTGTCGGGGAAGATGGACGGGATCGAAGCGGCCGACACCATCAGCAGCACCCTGGACATCCCGGTGCTCTTCATGTCGGCCTACTCCGACGAGCAGACCATCGAGCGCGCGAAGTTCACGAAGAACTACGGATTCCTGGTCAAGCCCTTCGAGGAGCGGGACCTCTACACCACCATCGAGATGGCCATGGAGCGGAGCAAGTTCGACCGGAGGCTCCGGGAGAGCGAAAAGAAGTACCGCGACCTCTTCGAAAGCTCGAAGGACTCGGTCTGCGTCATCGATACCGACCTGAACCTTGTGGACGTGAACAACACGATGACGGATCTTTTCGGGTACAGCCACAACGAAATTCTGGGCATGCCCGCCACCCGGATCTTCGCCGACGCGGGGGACATAGAGGGCTTCATCGGCGCGATACGGGAGAAGGGGTTCACCAGGGACTTCGAGACCTCCATGAGGAAGAGGGACGGTTCGGAGATCATCTGCCAGGTGACCGCGAACGCGCGGTGGCGCGGCGGGAGCATCTCCTTCTACCAGGCGATCATCAGGGATATAACCGAGAGGAAGCGGGCCGAGGCGACCATCGAGAAGAGCTACGCCATGATGGAGAAGACCATGTTCGATGTGGTGCAGGCGATGTCGGTGGCGGTGGAGTCACGGGACCCCTACACGGCCGGCCACCAGCGCCGGGTTTCCGAGCTGGCGCAGGCCATCGCCGAGACGATGCAGCTCACCGAGCAGGAGATCATGGGGATCAGGCTTGCCGCCCTCATACACGATCTGGGGAAGATATCGATACCCGCGGAGATACTCTCAAAGCCGTCGCGGCTCAGTGAAACCGAGTTCAAGCTCATCATGACACATCCGGAGGTGGGCTACAACATCCTGAAGGACATCGAGTTTCCGTGGCCCATACGCGAGATCGTTCTGCAGCACCACGAGCGCATCGACGGATCCGGGTATCCCTGCGGTCTCGACAACGGGGAGATACTCCCCGAGTCGAAGATCCTGGCGGTGGCCGACGTGACCGAGGCGATGGCCTCCCACAGGCCGTACCGTCCCTCGCTGGGGATCGCCGCGGCACTGGAAGAGATCACGAAGAATTCGGGCATCCTCTACGATCGCGAGACAGCCGCGGCCTGCATCGCCACGATTCGGGAGCGCGAGAGCATACTCGTGGCATTGCGGTAAGGGGTGCATTCAAGGCCATACTGTTCTTTCATACGCATCCATCCTCCCACTCCACCACACCCGGGTACCAGCAGGGGCAACGGGCCCCGGGGTATCTCCCGCCGGAATCAGTGTAACTGGGGTGCATGCTCCGCCGCTGCAGGCGGGCATGCGCCCGTTTTTCTCTTGACATTTCGAGACACTATTGTAGTATAAATGTTTCGCGGTAAAACATATGAAATCGCTACCGCAGGGCATCAGAAAACAGCTGTATTCCCACCTATGGCCGCGCGTGGCGCTGATCGCCGGCCTTCTCTCCCTCTTCGCGCTCGCGGCGCTGGGCCTCTTTTCCTACCGGAAAACCAGGATCCAGATGGAAGCGAGCTACCTGAGCATGTACGGCCGCATTGTGCGCGACATGGCCTTCGAGGCGGGCCCTGAGCGCTCCCGCGGCAGGTCCGATGATTTTAAGATCGCGGCCATCGTGGACGAGTGGCGGCATATCGTCGACGCCCGGGAGGGTGAGTACATGTTTATCGTGGACCGCGAGGGGAGGTTTCTGTACCACAGCGAAGACCCAGGGCTCGCGGGACATCCTATGCCCGGCGTAAGATTCAGGAGCATCGACGGGAAGGTCTCCATACCGGCGGGGGAACTCATCGCCTCACGCCTCGACTTCGCCGGCTACGGCATCAACGGTGACGGCAGTGAGTTCATGACCATCATGCAGCCGGTCGATATCGGCGGGGGATACCTGGGCATATACAGGGAGCGCGAGGATTTCATCGGCGAAGCGATTGAAAATGACATAATCGCCGTCTGGGTAATCGTCCCGATCTTCGGGGCCGTCCTTATCCTGTGCCTCATCGTGCTCTTCGTCGCCTACAGGAGCCGGCGCGAGCTCCTCCGCCTGAGCGAGGAGCGCTACCGGCGCGTCGTCAACGACCAGACGGAGGCCATCCTTCGATGGACCCCGGACGGCATGATCGTCTTCGCCAACGAGAGCAGCCGGAACCTTCCGGGGATGGTGCGCGACGAGCTGGTGGGAAAGAGCGTCTTCACCCTTGTTGAGGCTGGCCACGCCGCGGTACTGCGGAGCATGGCGGTCTCGATGTCTCCGGAATCGCCCATCAGGGTGAACGAGCACCGTTCGGTCCGCGCCGGCATCGAGTGCTGGGAGCAGTGGATCAACCGGGGCTTCTTCGACGAGCGGGGGGGCCTTGTGGAGATACAGTCCGTGGGGAGGGACATCACCGACAGGAAGAGGACCGAGGATGCACTGAAGGAATCGGAATCGAAGTTCCGGTTCCTCGCGGAGAACACCGGGGGGCTCTCCTTTATCCTGAACCTGGACCTCAGCAACCAGTACATAACACCGAACGCGGAGCAGATCCTGGGCTTCAGACCGGCGGAGAGGAAACACAGATCGGTGATGGAGCGGCTTACCGACGAGTCCTGCAGGGAGGTGGAGGAGGCCTTCGCGCGGGAGATGGAGAAGGCCCGGAGCGGCGACTATGATCCCGGCAGTACCACCCGCCTGGAGCTGCAGTACCGCCACAAGGACGGTTCGATCAGGATAATCGACACGGCGGTCCGTTTCCTCTGGAACAGGACGGGGGTGATAGAGGGGATCTACGGCGTGGGCCGCGACGTGACAGAGCAGAAGAAGGCAGAGGCGCTCAGGGAGGCGGCCCAGGAATCCCTGCGGGAGTCCGAGGCGCGGTACCGGTTCCTGGTGGAGAACATGGGGGACGTGGCCTTCGTGGTGGGCATAGACTTTAAAACCCAGTACGTGACCCCCTCAATCGAACGGGTGCTGGGATTCACACCGGAGGAGCGGCGTGCCCAGTCCCCCGGGCAGCAGCTCACCCCCCGGTCGTATCGATACGCCCAGGAGCGCTTTGCCATGGAATTGAAGAAAAACCAGGAGGGGGCCGACCCGGCGAGGACGGTCACGATGGAGCTGGAATACTATCACAAAAACGGGACGATACGGACGCTGGAGACGGTGTTCAAGGGAATACTGGACGAGAGGGGGGACACCATGGCGCTGTACGGCATCGCCAGGGACATCACCGACCGGAAGGAGACCGAGGCATGGCTGAAGAGCTCTCTCGAGGAGAAGGACATTCTGCTCAAGGAGATCCACCACCGGGTCAAGAACAACATGCAGATCATATCGAGCCTGCTGGACCTGCAGAAGACCATGGTCTCCGACCCGCAGGCCTACGATCTCTTCGGTACGTGCCAGAGCAGGATCAAGGCGATGGCCATGGTCCACGAGAGGCTCTACCAGTCCGGCAACTTCTCCAGCATCAATCTCCGGGACCTCCTGTACGATATCGTCCAGGAGCATTCATTCGTCATCCTGACGGGGGCGGCGGTTGATATCGCCGTCGAGGCGGAGGATCTGTTCGTGAGCATCGCCACCGCGATTCCCTGCGCGCTCCTGGTGAACGAGCTGGTCTCCAACGCGCTGAAGCACGCCTTCCACGGAAGGGAGAAGGGTTCGATCGTCGTGGGCCTGCAACAGGCCGGCGAGGAGACCTGCCAGCTCACCGTGCAGGATGACGGCACCGGCCTGCCCGAGGCGGAGCCGACGGAGCGCACCGACCGGCTGGGTCTCCAGATGGTGGACGGCCTGGTGCGGCAGATCGGCGGCAGCATCCGGTTCAGCTCGGGCGACGGCACCACGGTGAGCGTGACCTTCCCCATGTGATGAGAGGGACGCCCCGTGTCACGCGCCGTTCACGGGACGTATATACGGGGCACCCGGTAGCTGATAGTACAGAGGAATTCATAGGTGATGGTGCCGATTTTATCACACAGCGATTCCAGGGGAATGACGTTGCCATCCATCTCGCCGAACACGAGGACATCGTCGCCGTTGTAAGCGGTCCCCTCCGGGCCGATGTCCACCATGGTCTGGTCCATGCATACCGAGCCGGCCACCGGGTAGCGCCTGCCGCGTATCATTACCTCGCCGCGGTTCGAAAGGAGTCTGTTGTAGCCGTCGCCGTAACCCATGGGGAGGGTGACGATCCTGGTCTGGGTGTCGGTGACATAGGTATGATTGTAGCTGATCCCGGTTTCCGGGGGGCAGACCTTGAAGAAGGAGACCCTGGATTTCAGCGTCATCGCCGGCAGGAGCCTCCTCCCCTGGAAATCGACGTCCGGCAGTAGTCCCCGGGGGTCGTAGCCGTAGAGCATGATCCCCGGCCGCACCATGGTGCAGTGGCTCGCGGGATGGGCGATGATGCCCGCTGAGTTTGCGATGTGGACGTGCTCGGGCGCGATGCCCCGCCGCTCCATGAGCGCGATGAGATCGCCGAACCGCGACAGCTGCTGTGCGGTGAAGGCGTCGTCGGACTCGGCCTTGGCGAGGTGGGAGAAGATCCCCCTCACCGTGATGTTCGGCATGGCGCAGGTCTCTTCGATGAACCTTTCGGCGTGGTACCAGTGCACGCCGATTCGCTCCATCCCCGTGTCGACCTTGATGTGCACCTTCGCCTGCATTCCCATCTCCAGCGCCGTCGCCGATATGGCCCTGGACTTTTCGATGGATGAAGTGGTGATCTCAACGTCGTGCAGTATGAAATCGCGCACCTGTTCGGTATTGATGGCCCCCACCACCAGGATCGGGGCCGCGATCCCGCTCCTCCTGAGGAAGAGCGCCTCCTCCAGGTAGGCGACGCCCAGGTAGTGGACGCCGTGGCGCAGCAGTTCCTCCGAGACTCGTCTGATGCCGTGCCCGTAGGCGTTGGACTTCACCATCGCCATTATCCTGACGCTGCCCCCCACGAGGGACTTCACGATCTCCAGGTTGTTGATGAGCCTGGAGATGGATACCTCTGCCCTGGTGGGCCTTCTGATGTACGCCTCGTCGCTGAAGATCATGCGTTCGCACCGGCCTGTGAAATGAACGGATGACAGTAGACATGCCGGATTGTTAAAAAGCAATTGAAATATGGGGGTGGCGGCGCAAAAATGAACCGTTCATGGTGAAACGGGACATCGACATCTGCCGCCCGGGGTCCGGCGCCTCCTGCGCCCTCTGCTGCGGGAGCCACAACTTCAGGGCGGAGCCGTCGGAGATCGGGGAGCTTTTCCGGAGACGGGCCGGGAGGGTTGCCGAGGTGACGCCGGAGTTCATCGTCCGCAGGATCAGAGCCTCCAGGAGCGACATGACCGGCTCCTATTATTTCCGTGATCCGGACTGCCTCGATCTCCCCGCCCCTGAGCCGGTCGACCCTGCCGGTGTTCGGTGCCCCTTCGTCGGCTGCATCGGCCAGGGGATCGTGGGGTGCCTGCTCTATCCCTCCGGCCGCGGGGAGCGGCGGGATTGCCTCCATTCCTACGGAGGGAAGCATTTCACCTGCGGGGCCGATGAATCGCTCGACGATGACGAGGTCCTCTTCGCCGCGCGCCTTACCGGGCACTGGTACCATTACTCCGTGCTCATACAGCTGGCAGCGCTTCTCCGCAGGATCATGGGAGAATACCGCCATCCCGAATCCGTTCCCCTGGACAGGCGTAAGCGGCTCTTCGTTTCCCTGGAGCGGGAGGCCAGGGAAAACCGTGATCTGCACCGGATTCACGGTTACTTCCGCTGAAATTTGAGTCGGAGCCCAGGTGGGACGGAATTCACCGATAACTATCCGGGGTCAGTGACCGAGGGGATCCGCAGCGAGGGGTCGAACCATTCAATGATCCCGGCAACTGCCTGCCGGGGGTAGGTGTGTGAATGCCCCTGGATGAGCCTGAACTCCATGGCCGCCCCCGCCAGGGAGAGGAGCGACGCCTCCCGTTCGGCCCGCTGCGGGGAGAACATCCAGTCCCGGGATCCGTGCAGCCACAGGATCCTCCTCCCACTGGCCCGGTGGGCGTCTCCCGGGGGGACCGTCCCGGATACCGGGGCAAAGGCGGTAAAGGGGGTGCTGCCCTCCTGCGCCGCTGCCAGTGCCATGGTGGCGCCGTCTGAAAAGCCGGTGACGAGGATTCTCCCCCTGTCCGCGTGCCATCGTTCGGCGATCATCTCGATCCGCTCCCCCATCACCGCGAGGTCCCGTTCCGGCTCCACGAGCGACCAGGTCTTCTCGACGGACGAGGGAGCAGCCAGAATGAAGCCCCTGCTTCTGGCCTCGCGGAGCATGGTCCAGATGAAATCCCTGCCGTGACCGTGGCTGCCGTGCAGGGCCACCACCAGGGGCATGCCACGTTCCTGGCCCCACTCCGGTACGTAGAGCGACAGGGCTCCCCGTGCGTAGAGATTCTCATCGCAGCCGAGGTGGCTCAGTCCCCGCTCACCCGGGGAGGGGTCAGAGCTCCGGTAGCTGCCGGCGTCGTCCCTGACTGGCGGCTCCAGGAAGTGGCGGTCTACCGCCGGAAGGCGCTCCCTGCGGCGATAGAGGGTCTCCCTGGCGAGGCAGGCCTTGCGGAGGGCGCGCCGCAGGGAGCTCAGGAGCGCGTTGATGTCCCTGGTGCTGGCGGAGAGGATCAGGGCCAGGGATTCCCTGAGGAGCGATACCGCGCCGAGTATCTCTTCCGCCTCGGGCCCTCCCCCTGCGCGGTGTATCTCGATGAGCGGCGGCCCGTCCTCCCGGGCAACCGGCGCGAGGGCGGACTGGAGCTCCTCGATCATCGGGGGGTGAAAGCGCTGTTCAAACCACTCCAGCGCCTCCAGCATGCCGGCGAGTCGCCGGTCCAGCGGTTGATGGGTGCTGCCGTCATTCGAGGTCATGCATGGCCCCCTCCCTGTCCCTCCATCATCGTACCCCCGGGCGCCTCGGGCGCAAGTCATTTATTCCCCACCTGCCGGCGGCGCGACGCATCGAATAAGATGTTGACACGGCGGCTGAAGGGGCATCCACTATCGTATCCCCGCAACGGAGGTCGCCATGAAACGAACGGTCTCGTCGCTGTTCACGTTTTTCTATAAACTGGTCTTGCCCATCATTGTCCTGGGGGGGATCGGGGTCGGTGTGGTTATCTTTCTGGTGCAGACGGCACAGCCAGCCCAGGCGGTGACCGTGGTGGCCGTCATGGTGATGGTCGCCGTGATGCTCTACTGGCTCACCATGAGGCTGAAAAGGGTGGCGATGGACGACCAGTACCTCTACATCTCGAACTATCTCAGGGAGATCCGGGTACGCCGCGACCAGATCGTGAAGGTGACGGAAAACCGCTGGATCAACATACACCCGGTGACCGTCTATTTCAGGAGCGCCACTGAATTCGGGGACAGGATCGTCTTTATGCCCACGGTGCGGGCCTTCGCATTTTTTTCCTCCCATCCCATCGTCGCCGAGCTCCGTTCGACGATCCCTCCGGCGCAGTGAACCGGCAGGGGGCGCCGAGCGGGACTCTGAGGAGGCGCGGTTGCCGCGGGCTTCTGTACCGGGCCGAGCGCCGGTCCCCCCCCCGCACCGATCGTCGAAGCCGGCAGATATCACCGGTGCGGGCATGAATTGTATTTGACACCGCCCGGCTTAATTGTCATACAGTAATATATATTACATTATTACCGTTGCGGCGCCTTCAGCGCCGGATACCTCTCCCCGTGCCGCTCGGCGGCGCCGGGGGGTGTCTGTGTAGAATATAATTAACGAATTCGGGGGGATGCCATGAACAACATAATCGTGAGCGAGAGGGACCAGAAGTTCGTACTCTATGAGATGCTGGACATCGAGAAGGAGCTCTGCGCCGAGGAGCGCTTCAACCACGTGTCGCGCGACCTGATCGACATGTCCCTGGAGGTGGCGGGAAAGCTCGCCATGGAGGAGGTCTACCCGGCCAACACCGAGGCCGACCGGGAGGGGTGCAGGCTGGAGAACGGCAGCGTCATCGTGCCGAAGTGCTTCAAGCGTCTCGTGAAGCTGGTGAACGAGGGGGCATGGCAGCTGATGTCGGTGTCCCAGGAGGCCGGCGGCCAGGGGATGCCCTACCTGATCCAGAACGCGGTGAACGAGGGATTCATCCATAACTTTTCGCTGGTGGCCTACATCTTCCTCTCCATAGGAGCGGGGCACCTGGTCGAGAAGTACGGCACCGAGGAGCAGCAGCGGAAGTACATGGACAGGATGTACGCCGGGGAGTGGGGCGGCACCATGGCGCTCACCGAGCCGGATGCCGGCTCCGATGTGGGGAGCCTGAAGACCAAGGCGGTCCGCCAGCCGGACGGCACCTACCGGATCTCCGGATCAAAGATCTTCATCACCGGCGGCGACTCCGACCTGTACGCCAACATCGTTCACCCGGTTCTGGCGAGGATCGAGGGGGACCCGGCGGGGACCAAGGGGATCTCCATATTCCTCGTGCCGAAATACCTGGTCAACGACGACGGCTCCCTGGGAAGGAGGAACGACTACAGCATCAGCGCCATCGAGCACAAGATGGGGCTCCGGGGGAGCGCCACCTGCGCCATCAGCTTCGGCGACAACGGCGACTGCTATGCCGAGATCCTGGGGCAGGAGCGGAAGGGGATGAAGATCATGTTCCAGCTCATGAACGAGGCGAGGATCGGCGTGGGCCTGCAGGGGCTCGGCACCGCCTCGGCGGCGTATCTGCACGCCCTGAACTACGCCAACGAGAGGCTCCAGGGGGCCGATATCCGTAACTTCTTCAATCCCGACGCCCCGCGTTCCCCCATCATCGCACACCCGGACGTGCGGCGGATGCTCCTCTGGATGAAGTCACAGGTGGAGGGGATGCGCGCCCTCACCTATTTCTGCAGCCTCTGCTACGACAAGAAGGAGGCCGGGGGTGATGACGGGAAATGGTCCGCCCTCCTGGACCTCCTCACGCCGGTCTGCAAGGCCTACTGCACCGACATAGGATTCCGGATAACGGAAACGGCGATCCAGGTGTACGGCGGCTACGGCTACTGCCAGGACTACCCGGTGGAGCAGTTTCTTCGCGATCTGAAGATTGGCTCGATCTACGAGGGGACAAACGGCATCCAGGCGCTTGACCTGGTGGGGAGGAAGCTCTCGCAGAACCAGGGGAAGGGGATGGTGCTCCTCATCGCCGAGATGAAGGCCGCCCTGGAGCGATACGGGGCCACGGGCGCCATGAAGGACTGCGCCGGGGAGCTCGGCGCCGCCATCGATCATCTTGCCGCCACCGCCGCCTTCTTCGGGAAATGCGCCAAGGAGGGGAAGTTTCTGGTGCCGGTGAGCAACGCCTACCCCTTCCTGATGATGAT
>JAFGJK010000002.1 GCA_016929135.1 Spirochaetota bacterium
AGCGCCAAGACCATCAACAGCCTGGTCAAGGAGGGGAACGAGCGGGTCGACAGCGGCACCGAGATCGTGAACAGGACAGCCGCCGCCTTCCACAAGATCATCAGCTCCATCGAGAAGGTGACCGGGAGCATCTCGAAGTTCTCCGGCACGCTGAAGATGCTGGCCGATACCTCGTCCGAGGCGCAGAAGCGCGCCGATGGCATCAAACAGATATCGAGCCAGGTCTCAACAGCCACCCAGGAGCAGATGACGACGAACAAGGAGATCTCAGGCAGCGTTGAGAGGGTGAATGAATCGTCGCAGGAACTGGTACAGCACGCGGATTATGTACTGAAGACCTCCGACGAGATCAAACGCCTCACCGCGGAGATCAACGAAATGCTGGCGCGGTTCACCTTCTGATTGCGGCTCAGTAAAACTCCCTCGCGGACCCCACGTCCTCGCCGTCGAGCTTGGAGAATTCCTTCAGCAGCTCCTTCTGGCGCGGGGTGAGCTTCCTCGGCACACGGATATTGATCTTCACCAGGTGGTCCCCCTTGCCGTATGAGCCCAGATAGGGAATGCCGTTCCCCTTGAGCCGGAAGACCTGGCCGTTTTCGGTTCCCGGGGGTATCTTCATCTTCACCTTGCCGCTCCCCAGCGTGGGGACCTCGATCTCGCCACCAAGGCAGACCATGGGAAACGAAATGTCGATGATGCTGAGGACGTCATTCCCGTGGCGCTCGAAATACTTGTGCTTCTGCACGTGGATCATCACGTAGAGGTCGCCGCGTGCCCCCCCCTCGGGACCGTGCTCCCCCTCGCCGGTGATCTTCAGCCTTGAGCCCGATTCGACACCGGCCGGTATCTTCACCGTTATCTTCCGGTTCCTGGTTTTCAGTCCGGTCCCCCTGCAGGACTTGCAGGGGGAGGATACGATCTTCCCCTCGCCGCGGCACTTGTAGCAGGTCTGGGTGATGGAGAAGAACCCCTGGGACTGGCGGATCTGCCCCGCGCCGTTGCATACCGGGCAAACAGTCGCCTTGCTCCCCGGTGCGGCCCCGCTCCCGCCGCAGACATCGCAGGCCTCGCTCCGGGGAACCTCGATCTGCACCTCCTTCCCCTCGGCGGCGTCTTCCAGGGTGATGGTGAGGTCGTACTGGATATCGGCCCCGCGGCGGGCGCGCTTCTTCCCGGACCTACCTCCGAAGGCGGAACCGAAGAATCCCTCGAAGATATCACCCAGGTCGCCGAGATCGCCGAAGATGTCGGAAAAGTCGGTGTAGGCGCCCCGGCCGAATCCCTCGAAGCCGGTGACGCCCTCGTGCCCGTACTTGTCGTAGGAGGCCCGCTTTTTCGGGTCCCTCAGAACCTCGTAGGCCTCGGTGGCCTCCTTGAACTTCTCCTCGGCGTCCTTATCCCCCTTGTTCCGGTCAGGGTGATACTTCA
This sequence comes from Spirochaetota bacterium, assembly GCA_016929135.1. GTDB lineage: Bacteria > Spirochaetota > UBA4802 > UBA4802 > UBA5550 > JAFGJK01. The sequence continues at coordinate 1,429 of JAFGJK010000002.1, forward strand.
GCGCGAGCTTCCTGTATGCCTGCTTGATGTCGGCGTCCACGGCGTTTTTAGAAACGCCCAGCACCTCGTAGTAGTCTCTCTTGGCCAAGGGTGACCTCACTTTTTATCATCATCGACAACTTCGTAGTCGGCGTCGTACACTTTTTCCCCGCCGCCCGAAGATTCCTCGGCCCCTCCCTTCTGCTCTTTCGGTGCCTCCTGCTGCTGGGCGTTCTGGTACTGCTTCGCAGACTCCTGGTAGATCCTCTCGGCGAATTTGTGGGATGCCTGCTCGAGCTTCGACCGCGCATCGCGTATCGCTGCGACGTCGTCCGATTCCATCGTCTTTCTGAGATTGGCAATCTCCGACTCGATGGCGCTCTTCTCCGACGGCTCCACCTTTTCCTTGTTCTCGTTCAGGAGTTTCTCCAGCGAATAGATCAGTGTGTCCGATTCGTTCCTCGCCTCGATCAGCTCCCTGGCCTTCTTGTCTTCCTCGGCGTGCGATTCCGCCTCGCGCACCATCTTGTTGATCTCCTCCTCGGAGAGACCGCTTGAGGACTCTATCCGGATCTTCTGCTCCTTGCCGGTTCCCAGGTCCTTCGCCGACACGTGGACGATGCCGTTGGCGTCGATATCGAAGGTCACCTCTATCTGGGGCACGCCCCGTGGCGCCGGCGGTATGCCCACCAGGTCGAACCTTCCCAGGGTCCTGTTCTGCGAGGCCAGCTCGCGCTCCCCCTGCAGGACATGGATCGAGACCGCCGGCTGGCTGTCCGATGCGGTGGAAAAGATCTGACTCTTCCTCGTGGGTATCGTGGTGTTCCGCTCGATGAGCTTTGTCATGACACCGCCGAGGGTCTCTATCCCCAGCGAGAGTGGCGTCACGTCCAGCAGCAGTACGTCGTGGACGTCTCCGGAGAGCACGCCCCCCTGGATCGCCGCGCCGACCGCCACCACCTCGTCCGGGTTCACGCCCTTGTGCGGCTCCTTGCCGAAAATCCGTTTCACCAACTCCTGCACCGCCGGGATCCTCGTCGACCCGCCCACCAGGATGACCTCGTCGATGTCTCCCGCGGTGAGCCCGGAGTCCTCCAGCGCGCTCAGGCAGGGGTTTTTGGTCGAATCCACCAGGTCCTCGATGAGCTGCTCGAGCTTGGCCCTGGTCAGGTTCACCACCAGGTGCTTCGGCCCGCTCTGGTCAGCGGTGAGGAAGGGGATGTTGATCTCGGCCTGTATCTTGCCGGAGAGCTCGATCTTGGCCTGTTCCGCCTTCTCCTTGAGGCGCTGAAGGGCCATCTTGTCGGTCGAGACATCGATGCCGGTCTGCTTCTTGAACTCGGCGATGAGCCACTCCATGATCCTCTGGTCGAAATCATCGCCCCCCAGGTGGGTGTTGCCGTTGGTCGATTTCACCTCGAAGACGCCGTCGCCCAGCTCGAGGATGGATATGTCGAAGGTGCCGCCACCGAGGTCGTACACCGCGATCTTCTGGTTGTGCTTCCCCTTGTCGAGGCCGTAGGCGAGCGCCGCCGCCGTGGGCTCGTTGATGATCCGCTCCACCTCGAGACCGGCGATCCTGCCCGCGTCCTTCGTGGCCTGCCGCTGCGCGTCGTTGAAGTAGGCCGGAACCGTGATGACCGCCCTGGTTACCGTCTCGCCCAGATAGTCCTCGGCGGTCTGCTTCATCTTCTGCAGCACCCTCGCCGATATCTCCTGTGGTGTGAACTCTCCGGCCACCGTCTTCACCGTGACCCCCCCCTTGCCGTCGTCCTGCACCTCGTAGGGGACCATGCGCATTTCGTTGGCCACCTCGCCGTACCGCCGCCCCATGAAGCGCTTGATCGAACGGATCGTGTTCTCCGGGTTGGTGATGATCTGGTTTTTCGCCACCTGCCCCACCAGCCTCTCCCCCTTGTCGTTATAGGCCACGATCGAAGGGGTGGTGCGCTGCCCCTCGGAATTCTGTATTACCGACGGTTCCCCGCCGGACATAACCGCAACGCACGAGTTTGTTGTTCCCAGGTCAATTCCTATTATCTTGCTCATCTTTCATTCTCCTTGTTTCGTTTATCTGCCATGATTATGATAATCGCCTGTATTCCCTTCCGGCTATCCGGAGTTCTCCTTCACGGCATCGCCGGTGCTACCCCCCGGCGCCGCCCCGCCGTCTTCTCCCCCCTTCTGTCCGCCGACGGCATTCTCCTGCTCCTTCATGGGCCTCGTGACCCGTACCCTGGCGGGCCTGATGACGATCTCATCGATCCTGAAGCCCTTCAGGTAGACCTTGGTGATCGTATCGATCGTGACATCACTGCTCATGTCGATCTCCACCGCCTCGTTGTAGTTGGGATCGAAGGCCTGGTTCATTGAGTCGATCTCGATGATCCCGTACTTGTTCAGCGTTTCCACTATCCGCTTCGATATCAGGTCGACCCCCTGTCTGAAGGACTCCTTCGCCTCCTCGCCCGGAGAATCCCCCTCGATGTTCGATGCCGATTCAATAGCCCTGAGAAGGTCATCGTTTATCGTGATGATATCGAGGGCGAGATCCTTCACCGCCATCTTCTGCTGCTCCTGCTGCATCTTCACCTGGCGCTTCTTGTAGTTCTCGAAATCCGCCTGGCGGCGCTGCATCAGGTCCTTCAGGGACTCCATCTCCGCCTTGAGCTTCTGGTACTCCTCCTCGCGCTTTGCGCTCTCGTCTTCCATGGCCGCGGAGGCCTCCCGGCACTCCTGGATCTCCTCCTGCACCGACTGCAGCTCCTCTTTCAAGCGCGTTGCATTTTCCCCTGCTGCGGGTTCCTTCGCGCCGGCGGCGGCGTTCGGCGATTCATCTGCCTTTGCGGCGGCATCCTCATGCTGATGCCTCTTGTGCTTGTCCATCGATAACTCCTGTCCTAATCCTTCAGTTTTACTTGGTCATCTTCGTAAAATAATCCGATACGATCCTGCCCGTATAGTCAACGAGCGGGACGACCTTCTCATAATCCATCCTGGTGGGTCCGAAAACGCCGAGCACCCCCACCCTGATGTTCCCCTTCTTGTATGATGTGGATACCATGCTGCAGCCGACGACCTTGCTGCTCAGTATCTCGGAGCCGATGAGGATCTTCACCCCCTCGTTCTCCATGGTGTTCACCAGCATCTCCCTGAGGATGTTCTTCTCCTCGATGATGTTCAGGAGGCTGTTCAGCCGGTTCTCCTCCACCATCTCCGGAATCCTAAGGAGATTCTCGATGCCGTCGATATACAGCTCGGCCTCCTCGCTCCCCCCCAGGGCGAGCTCCGCGATGTCCAGGGCCATGTCCTTGTCCATGCCGCTCACCTTCTCTTCGCGCAGCCTGCCGAAGATGGAGTCCCGTATTTCGTTCAGCTGGTACCCGCAGAGCTCGTTGGTCAGGTAGCGCGAGTATTCATAGAGATTGTCCTGGGTGATCGACGCGGATACGGTAACCTTCTTGTTGATCACCACCCCGTGCCTGGTCACCAGAGCGAATATGATCTCGTTGCTGTCCAGGGGGATCAGGTCGATCCGCTTCACCACTGTGTAATCCGGCTTCGGGGTCATGATGATGCCGGCGTAGCGCGACACGTTGGAAAGCATCCTGGTGATGGCGATGAAGACCTTGTCCATCTGCAGTTCCTTCCTGATGGCGTCCTCCTTGACCTCGATCCCATCGCTCCTCTTGAACTCATAGCTGTCCAGCAGAGAATTGACGTAGTACCGGTACCCCTTGTCTGTGGGGATCCTCCCGGCCGAGGTGTGGGGCTGCATCAGGTAGTCAAGCTGCTCCAGGTCGTACATGATATTTCGCAACGTGGCAGGGGACAGCGTCAGGGAATACTTCTGCACAAAGGACCTGGATCCCACCGGTTTCCCTGTGGAGATGTATTCGTAAACGATGGCCCTGAGGATCGATGCTTCCCTCTCATCCAGAATACGTTCGGTTATGTTCTCATCCATGGATACCGCCCCGATTTTGTTAGCACTCATTATAGCCGAGTGCTAACAAAAAATTAATAAAAAAAAGAACTCCCGTCAAGCGAAATTCCTTCTTTTTACCCACTTTTCGCCTTTTTATCTTCCTTGGATTTGTCTTCGGATTCCAGCGCCATGCGGGCGGCGTCGATGGTGTTCTTCAGCTTGGCGGCATCCTCGGATTCACCGAAGATCACGTGAATGCGGCGGAGCGACGACAAAAACTCGATGGAGCGCTTGAGGTCCTCCCTGGACTTGCCGGCCATCTCGTACTTCGCGCGGTACTGGCGGGCCGCCTCGGTGAGGCTCTCCTTGCACAGCTGCATCAGGTCCCGGCGATCGTAAAAGTATTCCACGCGGGGATCCCGCAGCTTGGCGATATCGGAGAACTTCGTGATGTTCTTGGTGATCACTGCCACGCGGGACTGCAGCTCCACGAAGGACCATTTCCACTTGGAGGTCTCCCCCACCTTGTTCCGCAGGCTCCGCAGGACGAAGTGGATGCGCTGCACCAGCTTCAGTATCTGGTGCGGGTTCAGCCTTTCGATCCTATCGATATACTCGTCGTTCTCCCTCAGGGAGCGGTCGACGTCCTTGCCGACGATCTCCTCCATCTGCTGGAGCACCTTGTAGAACTCCTTTCTCGCGTTGTTGAGGAAGGTCTCGTTCTTTATCCCCAGCATCTCCACGGAGAGGTCGTTCATCTTGAGGTAATCCTCGATGATCAGGAGCAGGTTGACCACCGACTCCAGCACGTAGTACGGGGCGATCGCCGGCATCTTCTTGCGCTTCGATACCGTCTCGTTCACCTTCTTCTGGAGTTTGTCGACCGACGACTTTATGTCCTTTATCTCATCGTTGTACGCGGCCTTTTCGGCCTTCCCTATGGCCATACCCACCTACGCATACGTGTCAATGTTCCGTCCCCGCTCCTCGCCGGGCTGCTCCTGCGGCCTCGCCTCCTCCCTTCTCTGCTCCGAGGCCTGCTCGGTTCTAGGCTGCTCGGGGGTAAACCCCGTGGGGACGATGTCGGGTCCGGTGATGCTGCTAATATCCATATCGACCTCCCCGACCCGCAAAATAACCATTTTCACGGGCCCTATCACTTGGTGGGCTATTATAGCGGTTCGGTTACCGGCAATGCAAGTAAAATTGATAAAAAAACCCGCGGAAATCCCAGGGCCGTCACCGTCCCCGCCGCCGTGGGAAAAGACTTGTCCGCGGCCATGAAATTCAGTATGTTACTCTATCAGCCCGGCGGGGCAATATTCGATCCGGAGGCAACGCCCATGCGCCACACAGTGCTCTCGGTACCGGAAATCTCCTGCAACCACTGCAAGATGACCATAGAGGGGGCGGTGAAGGGGCTCAGGGGGATCGGCAGCGTCGAGGCCGACGTTGCCGGCAGAAGGGTCTCCCTTGATTTCGACGAGTCCAAGGTTACCCTCGACGAGATCAGGGGCGCCATCGAGGAGGCGGGGTACGCCGTGGAGTCCTAGGCGCCGCGGCGGGCTCTAGTGCGCCTCCTCCCAGTTCGCCCCGTGGTGCACATCCACCACCACCGGCACCGACAGGGGGAGGGCCGTCTCCATCGTCTCCCGCACCAGCGCGCCGGCCGTCTCCAGCTCGTCCCCCGGCACCTCGAACACCAGCTCGTCGTGCACCTGCATGATCATGCGGGTGCGCATCCCCCGCTCCGCCAGCGCCCCGTGGAGGCGCACCATGGCGATCTTGATCATGTCGGCGCAGGTCCCCTGGATGGGGGTGTTGATGGCGATCCGCTCCGCCCCCTCCCGCCTGAAGGAGACGTCGGAGTTGATGTCCGGCACCTCTCGCTTCCGCCCCATCATGGTCTTCACGTAGCCGTGCTCCCTGGCGAAGGCGATGGTGGCGTCGACGTACTCCCGGAACCTCGGGTAGGTCTCGAAGTATATCCTGATGAACTCCGCCGCCTCCTTCACCCCGATCTCCGCCTGCTGGGAGAGCCCGAAGGGGGAGACGCCGTATATCGTGGCGAAGTTGATCACCTTGGCCTGCCGCCGCATGTCCACCGTCACCGCCTCCAGTGGCACGGCGAAGACCCTCGACGCGGTCATGGAGTGGATGTCGATGCCCTCGCGGAAGGCCCGGATCATCCCCTGGTCGCCGGAGAGGTGGGCGGCAAGCCTGAGCTCGATCTGCGAGTAGTCGGCCGACATGATGAAGAACCCCTCCTGCGCCACGAAACCGCGGCGTATCCCCTTGCCGAACTCGTCGCGGATGGGGATGTTCTGCAGGTTCGGCTCGGACGAGGAGAGCCTGCCGGTGGCGGCCACGGTCTGGTTGTAGGAGGTGTGGATGCGCCCCGTCTTCTTCGATATCAAGGCGGGGAGGCTGTCGATGTAGGTGTTCTTCAGCTTCGACTGGGTGCGATAGGAGATCAGGTGGCCGATAATCTCGTGGCTCCCCTGCAGCGACTCCAGCACGCTGATGTCGGTGGAGTAGCCGGTCTTGGTCTTCTTCTGCCGCTTCAGCCCCAGCTTGTCGAAGAGGATCGCCGCGAGCTCCCTGGTGGAATTGATGTTGAACCGCTGTCCCGCGCACCCGTAGATCCGCTCCTCCGCCTCGGCCAGCATCGCCTCGTTCTGCCTCCGGAGCCGGTCGAAGTGGGCGGTGTCGATCCTCACCCCGGCCGCCTCCATGTCCGCCAGCACCGGCACCAGGGGCATCTCCACCGCGGCGAAGAGCTCCTCCAGCTCCTCCCGCTTCAGAAGGTCCCGGAAGAGGAGGTAGAGGCGCCAGGTGACGTCCGCGTCCTCTGCGGCGTACTCCGCCAGGCGCTCCAGGGGGACGTCGGTGATGGCCACGGCGTTCTTCCCGGTCCCCACCAGCTCCTTGAAGGTGATGGTCCGGTACTGCAGGTACTTCTCCGCCAAGTCGTCCATGTTGTGCCGCCGCTCGTTCGGGGTGAGCAGGTACGAGGCCACCATGGTGTCGAAATGGATCCCCCGCATCCCGATCCCCTCGTTGCGCAGCACGATCAGGTCGTACTTGATGTTCTGGCCCACCTTCAGGACCCCCGGGTCCTCCAGGAGGGGCCGCACGATCTCCAGCGAGCCCTCACGGTCCGGAATGTCCTGGCGGAAGAGCGCCCCGGGGGCCAGGGGGAGGTACCACCCCTCCCCCTCGGCGGTGGAGAAGGACATGCCGATCACCGCCGCCTCCACCGGCGACACCGAGGTGGTCTCCGTGTCCACGGACACGATCCCCCGCGCGCGGATCTCCGCGACGAGGCGCCGCAGCTCCTCGTGGTCCCGGATCGTGCGGTAGTCCCGCCGGGGCTTCTCCCGGTGCGGCGCCGGCGCGTCCCCCTCCCCCTGCAGGAACTCCTGCACGATGGACCTCATTTCCAGCCGCTCGAAGTAGCTCCTGGCCTCCGGCGTCCTGAAGTCCGGGACCCTGGCCCGCTCCAGGTCCAGGTCCATGGGGACGTCGCGCCGGACGGTGACCAGCGTCCTGCTCAAATAGGCCATCTCCTTCTCGTTCAGGAGGAGATCCCGCTGTTTCCCCTTTATCTTCTCGATGTTCCGGTAGACCCCGTCCAGGCTGCCGAATTCCGTGATGAGCTTCAGCGCCCCCTTCTCGCCGATCCCCTTCACCCCGGGCACGTTGTCCGAGGCGTCGCCGGTGATGGCCATGTAGTCGATCACCTGGGCCGGGTCGAGGCCCAGTTTCTCCCACAGGGCAGGCACGTCGTAGAGTTCGTACTCGGAGACCCCCTTCCTGTTGGCGTAGATCTTCACCCGCTCCGACAGGAGCTGGTAGGCGTCCTTGTCCCCGGTGACCAGGTAGACCTCGGTGTCCCCCCGGCCGTAGCGCTCCGCCACGGTCCCCAGGATGTCGTCCGCCTCGAAGCCCTCGACCTCCAGGCGCGCGATCCCCAGGGTCTCCACCATCTGCTTGATCTCCTCAACCTGGCCGCGCAGGTCCTCGGGCATCCTGGCGCGGTTCGCCTTGTAGGGGCCGTAGAGCTGGAAGCGGAAGGACTTCCGCGGCGGATCGAAGGCCACCGCCAGGTAGTCCGGCCGCTGCTCCTGCACCAGCTTGAGGAGCATCCTGGCGAAGCCGAAGATGGCCGAGGTGTTCTGCCCCGAGGAGTTTGTCAGGGGGGCCCGCACGAAGGCGTAGTAGGCGCGGTAGCAGAGGGCGTGGCCGTCCACGACGAAGACCGTCTTCACCGGCCCCTCACCACGCCACGACCACCTTGTTGTACTTGTCGATGAGGGTGCGGCTCCCCGACTCCGCCTTGATGTGGATGTAGTAGAGGCCCGGCCCCACCTTGCGGCCGTTCTTGTTGACGCCGTACCATCCCCCCTCCCTGATGTTCTGCCCCGACTTGCGGTAGACGCTGTCCAGAAGGATCGCCACGGTCTTACCCTGGATGTCGAAGACCTTGATGGTAACAATGGCGTCGCTGGACAGGTAGTAGGTGGGGTAGCAGACCGGGCTGGTGCGGGTGAGCACGTTGTTCAGCACCCTGGTGGGATAGGGGACCACGTTCACGTCCTTGCTCACGTAGAAGCGCCACTCGTTGCTCCAGTGGTTGCCTCCGGCGGTTTCGGTCTGGCGGTCCTGGTAGCTGGGGGTGCCGCTCACGGTGAGTTCCACGATGAAGCGCACCTTCTGGCCGGTCACCATGGCGGGACAGCTGTCCGGTATGTAGCCGTCCCATTTCAACTTGTTCATGGGGTTCCTGGTGCAGTCGTAGCTCCACTTCGTCGTTCCCTCAGTGAGATGGTCAATATCGTCGTTGGTAAACTGTCCTACATCAGCACCTGTCCCGTATTGCGTATTGTTCTCCAGCGCCTCGTTGGCCGCCACGACCAGGCGGACCCTCTGGATGTCGCCGGCGGTGGTGACCTTCATAGCGGCGTGCACGTTCACTCTCCTGAGGGGATAATTCGTCACCGGGTCCAGATCGGGTGCGGGTGAGTTAACGGTATTCAGGGCGTAGCTGGTGACGCCGTCGGTGAGTGTCAGCTCGATGCCGGTGGCGGTGGTGGTGATCGTGTCGCCGGGCCGGTCCCCTCCCGCCACCTCGTTGCCGAAGATGTCCAGGGCCGAGAAGATGTAGTCGTAGTTCGTCAGGGGCTGGAGCCCGGTGATCTCCGTGGAGGCGCTGGTGAGGGTCCCCAGGTAGCCGTAGGTGGCGGTGTTCTTGTCCACCGTGGTGTACGTGGCATCGGTGCTCAGCTTGTAGTAGACCTTATAGGTGCTGAAGTCCCCGTTGGGGCAGGCGGCGGTGGTGCAGGTATCGTCCGGATAGTTCCAGTTGAGCGTGAATGTGGTGGCGCTCTCCGAGTGGGTGGGCGCCGGGGTGGTGAAGCTCCCGCCGGTGACCCCCGGCGGGTCCACGTTGTCCCAGAAGATGCCGCTGCAGTTGGCACCGGTCTCCTGGGTTATCCTGTCGTAGCTGGTCTGGGCGTTGCCGGTGACGCCGCCGCTCACGCTGGCCGCCCGGTACAGGATGAGGGTGGTGTCCCCCACCGGCGCCGCCGCGGCGAGCGGATAGGTGAGGGCCGCGTCCCAGGTGGCGGTGCCGCTGGGGATGGTGACCGACCCTGCGGCCACGCCCGCGGAGGTCTCCAGGTTCACCGTGGTGTCCCCCACCACGTTGATCGCGGCGTGGCGCATCCGCGCCGTCACCCGCATCATCGCCCCCGCAACCGGGACCGAGCGGTAGTAGCGCCGCTGCGGGGGGCCCGCGTTGGTGGTGATGCCGCCGCCGCCGAAAATGACGATGTCGGTGATCTGCACCTCGTCGGAGCGGAGCAGAAGGGTGCCGTTGGCCGTGGTCACCGGGCCGCCGGCGGTGGTCATGGCCGCCTGTACATTCCAGTTATGGGCTGCCGCCTGCCCCGGTATGGAGAAGGTGTTGGGCACGGTGAAGGCGAGCGCCGAGGTGGCCCCGGCCGTGTCGGCGGTGGTGGCCCCGTCCAGGAGCAGTGTCGTGCCGGTCACCTCGCCGGGGTCTATGGAATCGATGCTGTCAGCGGTGGTGGCCCCCAGGACGTTGTAGGCCAGGGTCCCGGTGACGTTGAAGCTCCCCGCCCTGTAGGGGACCGGCGTGACGTTGCTCACCCACCCGTCGGCAGCCTCGCCGTCCTGGGCGGCGTCGAGCCACTTCACGGTGGCGCAGACGCCGTAGCTGGTGTTGGCGGTGAAATTCACCGGTGTCGGCGGGAAATCGCTGTCCGCCGAGGCGGTGATGGCCCTGGCCGCCGCCCAAACCGATTCCGGCATGTTCCACGGGAAGGTGACATGAAACGTCACGGTGAAGTCGTCGTAGGTCCCGGTACGCGTGTGCGTAACGGTCACCCCCCCCGAGGTGACGCTCGAGGTATCGGTGGACGGGACGTAATGCAGCACTATATTTGTGCCATTTGGGATCGTGAGGTCCACGTAGTTTATGCTCCCCCAATTGACCGCCGAGGGCTCCACCACCCGCACTTCGAAGTCGTAGGTTCTTCCGGCCAGGTAGTAACGATTGCCGTTGGCGAGCAGGGTCGGGTTTTCCGGGGTACAGACCAGCAGGGTGATGGCCCCCCGGGTGGGCTCCATGTACAGGGTGACGATACCGGCGGCCAACAGGGCCGTGGAGAATCTCACAATTTTTTTTCGTATGGCCATTTTTTGTTGAAATTCTTCTATATTATAAATACTTTATATCGATGGTTTTAGCATACAGTGTAATAGTAGCCGAGCAATGGCACTAAAATCAAGTAAAAATACACATTTTGGCGGCCCGTTTCAAGTTTTAACGGCAATTATGAGACGCCCTGGCATGAAAACCCCACTGAAAAGAAGACTCTTCCTGGCCCCGGCCCTGCTGCTGCTCCTGCTGGCGCAGTGCAGCCGCGAGGCGGACACGGTCATGGAATCCGAGGTCATCGCCGGCATCGGGGGGAGCGCCGTCGGCACCACCGCCATGAGCGTCATCATGGCGGCCCCCGCCAACGGCAGCAGCGGCAATCCCATGGACTCGCCCATCGTCCTGGCCTTCAACTATCCGGTGGCCAGCACGGAGCTGGCCGGGCGCGTCACCGTCACGGGGACCAGCTCCGGTGTCTGCACCATGAACATACCGCTGCACACCGGCACCACCCATACCCTGACGCTGAACACTCCCGCGGCCTTCACCGCCGGGGAGACCGTCACCATAGTGGTGGATTCCGCGGTACCGGACGATCCTCCCACCCGCACCCTGGACGCCACCTATAACTTCAGCTTCGACGTGGGCACCGCCACCACCGGGGCCAGCGGCGCCCCCTACGCCCTGACGGGGACGCAGTATCCCCCCAGCGGCACCGGCGTGAGCGTTGACCTCCCCTACGTGGAGCTGACCTTCAGCAAGGCGGTCTCCAACGTGGTGGCCGGCACCAGCTTCACCCTGGACAGCGGCGCAACGATCGGGGCCGCCTCAAACCCCTCGGGGAACACCTGGCGGCTCCCCATCACCCTACCCCTGAATTACAGCACCACCTACACGGTGTGGGCCCACGGCACTCCCAGCGAGGCCACCGCGGGGAACAGGATCAACGACGGCACCAACGACCTTGAGGACAACGGCGTGCAATCGTGGACCTTCACCACCGAGGCCGCCCCGGGGACAGAGCCGGCCCCCAGCGTCGACAGATCCTGGACGGAGAACCCTTCCGCCTCCGGCATCGACGTCTACTTCACCACCACCCAGACGGTGGATGTCTTGTCAGCAAACGGACATTGCTACCTAATCTACGGCACCGCATCGGTGGCGACGCCGACCACGGGCGGTACAACCGGCGGCTACACATCGACAACGTTTCCTACCGCTGAAGGCAACTGGGACGGCGGCACCAGCTACCAGATACTGCACCAGATCCAGCTTTCCGGCCTCACCCCCAGCACCATGTACTACTACCGGGTCTGGATCGACCTGGACGGCGACAACGTCATCGACGCGACTGAGTACTCGGGGCAGTACACCTTCACGTCCCGCAGGGTGGCCAGTATCGCCACGAACACCCAGACCGGGCACACGGTGCTGCAGAATTCCTCGGGGGGAGGGTACGTATTCTGGCTCTCCAACGAGGACGGCTCCAACTACGACATCTACATGCAGTACTACGATACCGCCGGCGCACCCACGCTCACCAGCCCCGGCGGCTACCGAATATGGAATGCCACGGCCGACATAGCGGAGATCCAGGCGGTGAGCGTCGACGGCAGCACCGACGCGATCTTCGTGTACCGCTATACCGACAACTCGCTCTACGCCAGGCGGGTCACCAGCACTGGGACAGTGGTGTGGGGCGGGCTCGACGTGGGCATCACCATCCAGGCAGGCAGCACCTATACCGTCTCGCGGGATCGTACTGTGACAAATTTCTTCGTGGGCTACATCGACAACACCACCGGCCGCCCGTCGGTCAAGTCCTTCACCGTCGGTGGGGGGTACAACAGCAGGTGCCGCAGTCCATTACAGACCACCATATCGAATCCCACGTTGTACCAGCCGCCGGCCGCCGGCACGAGCCAGAGCATCGGACCCCTCTCTACGATACAGAACATCGGCGTCGGGCCGCTGGTGGCACTGGTGACCGGCGGCGATGACACCGCCGTTGTCGATTCCAGCACCTACGACGGCTCCTTCGGCGATGTGACCCTTTACTGTGTTGTCACCACAGGAGGATCCTACGGCTCCGCCGTGGTGACGACCTACAGCGACGCGGGGCATACCGTAACCGTGGACACCGATACCCCGGCCGACGGCGTTCCCTTCCAGATCTTGTCCTCGGGCCTTTACATCACCATCAACGACGGGGTCGACACCGTCCTGACCGCCGGTGACGAGTGTAGCCTCACCCTCGGTTCAACAGTGGTTGAGACAGCCGCGGTATCCGGGGACTACAACGGCTCCCTGGGGGACGTCACCCTGTATATCGTGGTCACCACCGGCGGCGCCATGGGGGGTACCGCAGAGGTCAGGACCTACAGGGACGCGGGGCACACGCTGCTGGTGGACACCGATTATCCCACCAGCGGTTCGGCCTTCGCCATCGGCGCCACCGGGGTGAGCTTCACCATCACCGACGGGGGGGACGGGGCCCTGGTCCAGGATGACGAGTGGAATATTCCCGTCGGTGCGACATACGCCGACACCTGTACCGCCGACCTGGCAAACAGCGACTACACCCAGGCCTACGGCGACACCACCTTCACCCTCAGGGTCACCACCGCAGGTGTACCAAATGGCTCCGGAGCCATAGTGACTATGTTAAGCGGCGCTACCACCATCGACTGGATCTATGTCGACGACGGTGTCCCATTCCAGATAGGGGGGAACAACGGCGGATCAGCCACCGGCATCTGGGTGTATATAACCGACGGGGGCGACAACTGGCTCTACGCCAACGACACCTGGACGATAGCCGCTGGCACCGCCTACACCGACACCTACGCGGTCACCGGCACCTATACCGGCACGTCGAACGGCACCTACAGGGTCTGGGTCTCCACCCCGGGCACGATCTACACGTCACCCACTGCCGGCACCGCGGTGATATCGTATACCTTCACTGACGAATTCGGCGCGGTCACCGGCCCCACCACCTATACTCCCTACGACAATCTCGGGCAATCGCTGGGTGGTGGCATCACCTTCACCATCAACGATATCGGCGACAACTATCTCGCGACGGATAACGATTACTACTTCCAGGTGAGCGACAAGATCACCCTGGTGAACAACACCACCTTTACCAGGGTGGACGTGGGGACCTACAGCACCACGGCGACCGCGGACTTCATCGCCACCTGCAGCGCCGCCTCGTCGATCAACGCCTACTGCTGGAACATCGCAAACGGCGTCTACCCGCTGCACGGCGGCGGAGCGGTATGGTCGGCCGTGGATATCGCCTCCACGCTCGGCTGGGCCGGCGACGTGGCGGACCAGATGGTCACCTCATACGCCATCGCCGATACCTGCTACCTCCTGGCCCACGATACCGGCAACACCAGCGTCGGCGTGATACGCCTCACCGGCGGGGTCAACTGGGCCAACCAGACCGCAGGGAGGGACCCGCACATGGTGCTGGACTACAATTCCGGCGGCGCCACCGAAAGGATACTGGTGGCCAGCCGCACCGCCGCGGGAACCGCCATCCAGGCCGGCTCATTCGCGCCGGGCTCCGGAGCCTATACCGGCTACACGCTGAGCATGCCGGATAACATCACCGGGAACACCAACACCGTGCCGAGGATCATCCTGGCGGACGGCGCCACCGCCGCCAACAGCCAGTTCTACGTATCCTGGTTCGGCTACAACGGCGTCGCCACCAGCTACCAGCTCTACAGCTCCGGATTCTCGGCCGCCGGCGCGCAGCAATGGGCGACGCTCGTCTACACCACCGCCACCGCCCTGGCGAACCTGCGCACCAGGGGACTCTTTTTCAACGATGCACTCGGCGGAAGCATGACCAACGGGATCCTGCCGATATGGGTCGAGGGGGGGGACCTCTACTACGAGGAGGTGGACGGCTTCGGCATGTACTAATACAGATTCCACACTGTTTCGGCCGAATCAAGGGGCCCGCGATCGATCGCGGGCCCTGTCATATCCACCGCACCGGAATGTTTTCGAAGAGGGTGACCCGGTCCCGGAGCGACCGCGATATACGCACCCCCCCCTGCAGGTCCACCAGGATCACCTGCAGCTCCCGGTGCCGCGCCAGGAATTGCATCCCCTCCCCCTCCCCCAGGACAAAGAGGGCCGTGGCCACCGCGTCCGCCCGCATGGGGTCCCCGGCGATCACCGACACGGACTCGAAGGTCTCCGTGGGGCGGCCGGTGCGGGGGTCGATGATGTGGTGGTAGCGCCTCCCCCTGCTCACGGCGGCCCGCTCGTAGTCGCCGCTGGTGACCACGCTCATGCCGGGTTGCATCTCGATGGAGAGGAGGATCCCACCGTTCCGCGGATGCCTGAGGCCGGTAATCCAGGGGCGCCCCAGCCTGGTGCCGGAGACCTGGAGGTCGCCGCCGATCTCCACGATGCAGTCCCGTATCCCCAGCGCCCGGAGGGCGGCCACCGCCCTCCCCACCGCGTACCCCTTGGCCAGCGCCCCCAGGCCGATCTCCATGCCGTCGCGGAGAAAGCGGACGGTGCGGTTCCGGGGCTCCAGGACAATCTTCCGGTAGTCCACCAGCATCTTCGTGCGGACCACCAGGGCGTCGGAGGGGGGCGCAAAGGGCTTTCGCCGGTAGTCCCAGATCCTCCCCAGGGGGACGAAGGTGACGTCGAAGGCGCCCCCGGTCTCCTCGGCGAGGGCCGCCGCCGCCTCCAGGACGCGGCAGGTCTCCCGGCTCACCTGCACCGGCCCCGCCGCGGCGCCGCGGTTTATCCTGGAGACGTCGCTCCCCTCCAGGCGGGGGCTCATGAGCTTCTCGATGCGCGCCATCTCGGCGAAGGCGGCCTCCGCCGCCTGCAGGGCGACATCCCGGTCCGGCGCCACCACGGTGACGTTCGCTACGGTCCCCATGACCGGCCTGCTGTACCGGTACACCTCGCCGCCGCAGGAGGCGAGCATGAGCGTCGCCGCCAGGAGGAGCGCAATATAGGGATACACCGACCGCCTCTTGTTCATCGACATGCCTTCAGGAGATGCAATGATACCCCGGATTTGTCAAATACTTATGCGCCCCGCCGTGCATAAAGAACGGGGCATCGGTGAAACGCCGCCCGGCGGCGGGGAAAAGGACCCCTCCCCGGAGTATTATCATTGACACGATCGCGGGAGATGCCAGACTGCAGCAGTGTCGCCGGAGGCCCCGGCGGACAGAATGATACAGTTACCAGGAGAATCCCATGAAAACACACCGATCCATGCTCCCCGCAACCCTCGCGGCCCTGTGCTGCTGCGCCGCCCTGCTCTCGCTGCCGGCCGGGACTTCGTACTCCGATCCACCCGACGGCTCGATGGCGGCACAGGCGGTGGCGGCGCACAACCGGTACCGGGCAGAGCTGGGCATCCCGGGACTCACCTGGTCGCAAACGCTGGCGGAACACGCGCAGGTCTGGGCGGACCACCTGGCCTCCATTGGTGGCCGGAGCCTGATGCACAGCCAGAACAGCGAACGGCCCGGCGAGGGGGAGAACCTGTGGATGGGCACCTCCGGGTACTATTCCGTCACCCAGATGGTGGATACCTGGGGAAATGAGAAACAGTACTACAGGGACGGCGTCTTCCCGAACGTGAGCACCACCGGCAGCTGGTTCCAGGTGGGGCACTACACGCAGATGATCTGGAGGGACACCCGCGAGGTGGGGTGCGCCAGGGCCAGCGCCGGCGGGAACGACATCTTCGTGTGCCGCTACAGCCCCCCCGGCAACTACATGGGCCGGAAGGCCTACTGAGCGCCCCTCGCGGTCTTCCGGTACCGCCGGTCATGCGCCGGGGTTTATTTCTTGACCTGCGGGGGGGCGGGGGATCAATTGCCCTAACCCGGAAAGGAATCCTATCACTGAAGGTACCATGGATTGCACTGTTACAATCGGCGGCTGCAGGCTGAAGAATCCGGTCACGGTGGCCTCGGGGACCGCTGGCTACGGCGAGGAGCTCTCGCGCTTCGTCGACCTGTCGGAACTGGGTGCCATCTTCACCAAGGGGCTCTCCCTGGCGCCGCGTCCGGGTAACCGGGGGAACCGCGTGCTGGAGACCCCCTCGGGGCTGCTCAACTCCATCGGCCTGGAAAACGTGGGGCTGGAGCGCTTCATCGCGGAGAAGCTCCCCTTCCTGCTGGCGAAGGGGGCCACGGTGATCCCCAACGTCGCCGGACACAGCGAGGATGAGAACGAGGAGCTCTGCAGGGTGCTCTCCGGCACCCCGGGGATCGACGCCCTGGAGCTGAACGTCTCCTGCCCCAACGTGCGGGAGGGGGGGATGGTCTTCGGCACCGACATGGGGCGCTTCACCTCGCTCCTGGACAGGGTGCGGAAGCACACGGCCTGCGCACTCATCGTGAAGCTCTCGCCCAACGTGACCGACATCGCCGGTTTCGCCCTGGCGGCGGAACGTGCGGGGGCCGACGCGGTGTCTGCGGTGAACACCTTCCTGGGGATGAAGATCGACGTGAAGGGGCAGCGGCCGCATTTCCTGAACGGCGTCGCCGGCCTCTCCGGCCCGGCCATACGTCCCCTTGCGGTGCGCGCCGTGTACCAGATCTACGAGCGGGTGTCGATCCCGGTGATCGGCATGGGGGGCATATCCTCCCTGGAGGACCTGCTGGAGTTCGTGATGGCCGGCGCGTCGGCGGTGTCCGTGGGTACCATGAACATGGTGGACCCGGGGCTCTCGGTGCGGCTGGTTCGCGAGCTCGGCGAGTACCTGGCCGGCCGGGGAGCTTCCGGCCTTTCGGACCTTGTGGGGGCGGCACACACACAGAGGAGCGGACAATGAACTACTGGAACAAGCGACTCACCGCAATGACGGAATACGTCCCGGGCGAACAGCCGGACAACGTGGACCGGGTGATAAAGCTCAACACCAACGAGAGCCCCTTCCCCCCGTCGAAGGCGGTGCTGGAGGCGATCGGCAAGGAAATCAACGGGAACCTGCGGTTCTACCCGGACCCCACGGCCAGGGAGGTGCGCGAACTCTTCGCCGCGCAGAACGGTCTCACCCCCGAGAGCTGCTTCGTGGCCAACGGCTCCGACGAGATATTCACCCTCCTCTTCCGGGGATTCATCGAGCCGGAGGGGACCGCCGCATTCCCCTACCCTTCCTACTCCCTCTACTACACCATGGCGGAGATGAACGGCATCGCCTACGAAAAGGTGGGCCTCGAGAAGGACTTCTCCTTCGACCTGAAGAAGTTTTTAAAGAGGAAATACCAGCTGGTGATCCTCTCGAATCCCAACAACCCCACCGGCACCTACTGCGACCCCGACGAGATCAGGCGCTTCCTGGAGCAGTTCCGGGGCCTGCTGGTGGTGGACGAGGCCTACATCGACTTCTACGGCGGCTCGTCGGTGGAGCTCGTGCGGGAATACGACAACCTCATCGTCACCAGGTCCTTCTCGAAGTCCTATTCCCTGGCGGGGATGCGCATCGGCATCGCCGCGGCGGACCCGGCGATCATCCGCGGCTTCTGGAAGCTCAAGGACTCCTACAACGTCAACAGGCTCTCCATCGCCGCGGCCAGGGCTGCACTGGCGGACGCCAAGGGCTTCAACTACAACCGCCAGATGGTGGTGAACAACAAGGAATACCTGGAGGAGCGCCTCACGGCGCTGGGATTCGAGCTGGTGCCGTCGAGGTCCAACTTCATCCTCGCCAGGCATACTTCGGTGCAGGCGAAGGAGCTCTACGAAAGGCTGAGGGAGCGCGGCATCCTGGTGCGCTACTTCGACAGGCCGGTGATCTCGGAGTACGTCAGGATCTCCGTGGGCGCCATGATGCACATCAAGACCCTCTGCGGCGAGCTGGAGGCTATAGTGGGAGGCGAATGACCTTGCCGCTGCTGCTGGTGACGGTGCTCCTGTGGATCACCTCCTCCACGGTGAGCTGGCGGCTCTCGTACTTCATCACGTCCCCCTTGTCGATCCAGAGGCTCACGTAGTCCGGGCCGGCGCTGCCGGACCACTTCCACCCGATCACCATCCCCACCACCTCCTTCTCGGAGAAGATGGAGCGGCAGGAATTCATGGTGTGCACCACGATCCCCACGTCCCTCCGCAGGAGCTTCATGGCGTTCACCGTGAGGGAGCCGGGGTAGCTGCGCCCGCTGTCGATGTCCACACCCAGGTAGAGCCTGTTCTTGTCCCCGGACTTCTTGTCGTAGTAGAAGCCGATGCTCCCCCGCACTATGGTGAGCTTCCGCTTTTCGATGATCTCGCCGGCGATGCCGATGAGATGCCGGTAATAGGTCTTCTGGAAATCCCCCCCCCTGGTGGTGTACTGCGAAGGGTCCACCAGGAACGCCGCGTAGACGTCGCTCTTCTCCTTCGTGGCGCGGTTCAGAATCGTCTCCTCCCGCACGCTCTCGGAGCTGGTGGAGCCGCAGGTGGAGAGGAAGCAGACCACTATCAGGGCCGCGGGCATCAGGAGGGAGTGCATTCTGCCGTGGATTCTCATCGTCGTTCTCCTGCAAATAATCCGCATGGTACCGGCCGCACCCCCCCTGTCAAGCATGATTAAAACGGAAAAGGGTCCGCAGGGGGCACCGTCGCTATTTATCACTTGACCGACGGGGCCGGGGGGCCGAAATACATCACATGAACCGACCGCTCGAATCACTTCACCGGGGGGGGCGACCGCGGGCGCCTCGGGCATTCAGGGCCTGCATCGCGTCCCTCCTCATGGCCGCGGCCGCCTGCTCATCGTCGCCTCGGTACATGCTGCCGGTGGAAAACGGCAACGTTCGTACCGGCCTCGAGCGCTTCATCGAGGATCACGCGGAGCGCTACCGGGGGTCAAGGGCGGTACTGGTGACCAATCATTCCGGCGTTGACCGCGGCCTCCGGCACAACATACGACTCCTTCGCCAGCAGGGGATCGTCGTCACCACGGTCCTATCCCCCGAGCACGGGCTCTACGGCTACGAGAACGAGTTCGACTCCCGGACCGCATACGCAAACAGGGAGGACGCGGTGCTGGTGTACAACCTCCACAATCTGAGCAGCCGATCCATCTCCCATCTCCTGAAAAACACCGATGTTGTGATCTACGATATCCAGGACATGGGGATGCGGTGCTACACCTACATCTCCAACCTGAGGTGGATCATGGATTCCCTGAGGGACAGCCCTGCCGAGCTCATCGTCCTGGACCGGCCGAACCCGATCGGGTTCCTGGGTACCGACGGACCGCCGCTGGACCGCCGCTTCTCCGACCGGTTCATCAGCTCATTCCCCGCCCCCTTCATCTACGGCATGACCATGGGCGAGGCTGCCGCCTTCTACCGGGGAGAATTCGCCCCGCAGGTGCGCCTGCGCGTCATCAGGATGTCAGGGTACGACCGGGAGATGCTTTACAGCGAGACGGGCCTCCCCTGGGTGCCGCCGTCGCCGAACCTCCCCAGTTACGATTCATCGATCCTCTACACCGCCATGGTCTACCTGGAGGGTATCGACATTTCACTGGGGAGGGGAACCACCAAGCCCTTCGAGTACATCGGGGCCCCCTGGATAGAGCCCGAGTCCTTCTGCCGCGGCCTCTCACGGCTGGGATTGAAGAACTTCCGCTTCCGCCCGGTCCGTTTCATGCCCACCTTCAGCATCCACCGTTACCGCCGTTGCGGCGGCGCGCACATCTTCTACACCGGGGGGAAGTTCAGCCCCACCGAAACCGCCTATTCCATCATCAAGTATATAAAGGAGACCTACCCTCAGACCAGGTGGACGTGGCACGGACGCCGCTATTCCATCGATGCCCTGGCCGGAACCGACAGCATGAGAAAATGCATCGATGGGGGTAAAGCCTACGGGGAATTCATGGGTCAGTTCTCGAAGGAGATCCGGCGGTACGAGAGGAGACGCCGCAGGTACCTGCTCTACTGAGCGCAGACCCTACTGGGCGAAACTGCATTACCGAAGGGAGGCCCGGCCGGCCTACAGGGCCAGGAACTCGAAATATTTCCTGATCTCCTCGGGATAGGCGCCGCCGGCGTCCTGGTACTTCTTGAAGCGCCGTTCGTATGCGGCGATGGTCTTAGCCTGGATGTTCCTGTACCGGTTGGCCGCATGCGCGAAGGCCGGCATCGCACCGAGCTTCTCACGCACGTCTTTCCTGAAGGGGATGTGCTTGAAGAACATCTCGCGCACCACGCCGTTCTGCCTCATGATCCCCTCCCTTTCGTAGAGGATCCACTGGATGTAGTCGTCGGCGAACCGGTCCCTGTTGGTGCGAAAGGCCTTGAAGCGCTCGGCGATCTTCTCCTTCGCCTCCTGTGAGAGCTTCGACATCTTCTTGAAGGTGTTCACGTAATCGAAATATTCCCCGGTGACGCCCCCCTCGATGGGATCGGCCCACATGGCCCCCTTCAGCGAGCGGTTGAGCTCCCACCGGAAGCAGGCGAAGGTGTGAATCAGCCTGCGCTTGATGTCCCCCATGAAGAATATGGGGACAACGATCCTTCCCCGTGACCTTCTGTTCGTGCCGGTGAGCTCCTGCCAGAGAAGGCTCTTGGCCCCGCAGATGGGAATCAGTATCAGGTTCGGGATGATCTCCTCCATGATGATCTCCCTCGCCTCGCCCAGCTTCAGCACCGTTTCCCTGTAGAAGACCGAGTAGTCGATCTCGCGGATCTCCTGGACCAGATCCTCGATCTTCTTCTTGTCGCTGTACAGTGACTTCAGACTCCCCTTCACGGCCAGGGAGGTGAGAATCGGGAATGCGGTGGCGGTGGAGCCGGAGCAGACAGCCGCGGTGCTGGCAACCCGCTGTTCTATCTCGTAGAGCACCATGTTGACGTGCTCGTCCAACGTCTTCTCGCCCTTGTCCTTCTTCTTGGTGCTCACCTTGTCCTGCTCGCGGAGGAACTCCTCGTAGGTGAGCCCCATCTCGTTGATGCTGGGCTCCATCCTCCCCTCCATCACCATGGAGAGGAACTCGCTCTCGTAGAGCACCGGGATCTCCCTGCTGGTCTCCTGCAGCCGGATCAGCTCGTTCAGCTCCTCCACCTGCGCGGGCTCCAGCATCGTCTCGTCCATGAAACCGAAGCGGATCATGAGCTGCACCGGTCTCGGCACGGCAGACTCCTTCTTGCTGCGGAGAAATGCCTGCTTGTATATGTCCCAGTACATCTTGGTGATGTGCCTGCGAACCTTCCTACCGTCGATCTCTGTGCTGAAGGGGTCCTTCATTGACTTGAACTCGTTGAGCAGCTTGATGAATCTCCCCTGCTGCTCCTTGTCCACCACGGCGAACTCGAATATCTGGTGTATCGATTTGTCCATGGCGCCGGAGGAGACCACCGCGGGGGCCTCCTGTTTTGCACCGGCCGCCTGTTCCGCCGGCTCCTTGCCGCTGCGGGCATTCGAATAGAGCTCGTGGATCTTTCGTATCACCGGGAAGGCCGCGGTGATCTTCATGCCCGACATCTCCTCGTACACGGTATTGAGCTTGCTTATGAGAGAGAGGAAGCCGTGAAGAAAATCCTGCGACAGCTTGCCGCTACGCTTCCACTCATCCAGCCCCCGGGAATCCGTGAGGTAGGATCCCCAGCTCTGGGCGCTGCCGAAGAGCACCGTCAGTGCGTCATTGACGCCCTGGGCGATCGCGGCGTTCCTGTCCAGGGTCTTCATGCACTCCTCGAAGAGTATGTCGTACGCCGATACCGCGAGGGAGGGATCCGACTTGATCACCTTCTGAAGCAGCGAGGAATCCACCTGCAACAGCCTCTCCAGAAACTCGTTCACCCGTCCTGAGCCGTCGGAGTCTATGGGCACGCCGGGAAGATCATATCGCTTCTTTAAAAACTGGCTGTTGTCCACCACCATGAACCTTGCGTCAAACTGCGCCGGCTCTCTCCCACCGCCGGCCTTGAATTTGTTGTATATGCTCTCCGCCCTGGAATGCAGTGAATCCACGGTGTTTGTCTCCGACATGGAGCGGTACATGATCGCGGTGTTGTCAGCCATCATATAGGCGGTCTGGTAGAGCTTGCCGGACTTGCCCGCATTGGACGAAAGCATCGCAGTAGCGTGGGAGAGGTGCTTCAGCACGGAGATGGCCATTTTCTGATCCGACGCTGCCATCGCCCTGATGCCGCCGTTCACCAGGGGATATCTGGTGAGCGTCGAGTCCTCCACCGCGCGTACCGATTTCCGGTACGGATTGACAAGCTGTTCCGACATTCCCAGCACGAATACCTTCGCCCTCAGCAGTCCCGTACGCTGCCCCTTCGATATGACGATGGACCGGTCAAGGCCGTTGTATTCGTCGGGCGCGGAGAGGACCTCCAGTGTACCCGATTCGAGCATGTAGATGCCCTCGGGTGTTTCACCCTGGGCGAAGAGGACATCCCCTGCCTTCAACTGTCTCTGGCGGTTATCTGCCATGGCTGATGTACACCGTCTCCCCGTTCATGCACGTGGTCCCTTGTATATTATCATGCGCCGCCGGTTCGTACCGGATCCCGCCTTCCGCCGCGATCCAGGTCCGGCTGTCCGCTCCCAGATATCAGGATTCTTCACGCCTCTGTATCCACTGCAGGTACTCATCCCACTCGACCGGATGAAGGTATTTCTTTTTATTGTTACACTCCTTGCAGGCTGGAACGATATTCATCTTGTCTGAGCTCCCCCCCCGGGAGAGCGGAATCACATGGTCCATGGTGAGTTCATCGGGACTGAATCTCCTTCCGCAGTAATGGCATATCCCGGCCGACTTCTTCTTCCGCCACCACGCCGACTGCCGGAGCTCCCGGGCCTTCTGTTTTTCCTTTATTACTGCCGCGTCCTGAAAATGAACGGAATTCCAATCCCTGGGATTATTTCTGGTCCTCTTTGACGACATCACCATTATTATATACTAGATTTACGACATATATTTATAGCAAATTGAGTATATTTGTCAATAGTATTTCTTTATTATTGACGTTGAAGGGGAGTTGCGGCGTGCAACAGTTACCGGGCGGTCTTATTCCAGTGCCTCCCCCGTTTCGGGCCTGTAGCCGTTGAGAAAAGAGAGTCCGTCCATGACGTCCCTGTTTTCCGGCTGGATCCTCAGTATCTCCAGCATCCCGTCGCCAGTGCCGACCAGGAGCCTCTTGCGGCCGAAGCGCGCCAGCTCCCCCGGCAGCTTTGCCCTCTCAGGCGGTTCCGTGAAGGGTGCTGTCTTCCATATCCTGGCCTGTTTCGAACGAAAGGTCGTCCAGGCGACCGGTTTCGGGTTCATGCCCCGTACCAGGTTGTGTATGCGTACCGCCCCCCTGGTCCAGTCGATTCTCGCCGTATCCCGGTCGATCTTGCCGCAGTATGTTGCCGCAGACTCGTCCTGTCCGACCGGCTCACCCGCTCCCTCCGCCAGCATCTCCATCGACCTGTGGAGGAGCGCCCCCCCCTCAGCCATCACCGTATCGTAGAGATCGCCGGCGGTGAAATCAGGCGGTACGGGGATCCGCTCCTGCAGCACGATGTCGCCGGCATCGAGCTTCTCGTTTATGAGCTGCACCGTGATGCCGGTAACCTCCTCGCCCTGCATGACCGCCCATTCTATCGGCGCGGCTCCGCGGTACCGCGGCAGGAGTGACGGATGCAGATTCACCGTTTTCAGGGGGGGATGGTCGAAGATGCTGCGGGGTATTATCCTGCCGTAGGCAACGATCACGTAGATATCGGCGTCAAATTCCTTCAGGCGGGAGATGAAGCCGTCGTCCCGCACAGAGACAGGCTGCAGCACCGGGATCCCCAGCTCCAGGGCCGCCGCCTTCGCCGCGGGATGCTGGAGCCTCTGATGCCGTCCCGTCTTTTTGTCCTCCCCGGTGACCAGGAACAGAATGCTGTGCCTTTCATGGAGATACCGGAGGCACCGGGCGGCCAGCTCCGGCGTCCCGAAAAAACCTATCCTCATGGCTCTCTGTTCAGCTTCCTGATCTTTTTCAGCTCCGGGCGCAGCTCCTTGCGCACGTGATCCTCGAGACGGTCGATGAAGAGAACCCCGTTGAGATGATCGATCTCGTGCTGCAGCACCCGCGCCAGCAGGCCTCCCGCTTCGAACTCCACCTCGTTCCCGTCCATGTCCACGCCCTTCGCCAGAATCTCCACGGGGCGTATGACGTCCCTCATTATTCCCGGAACGGAGAGGCAGCCCTCTTCATAGGGTTCCGTGGCCTCCGAGGACTCCAGTATAACAGGGTTGATCAGCGGGAAGGACGGTCCCTTCTTTCCCTGTATGTCGATTACGATCACGCGCTTCGATATGTCAACCTGCGGCGCCGCCAGACCGATGCCCCCTGAGCGATACATGATCCGGTACATCGAATCCACCAGTTCCACCAGGGCGTCGTCTATGGCGGTAATCTCGCGTGCCACCCGTTTCAGGGTCTCGTTGCCGTAATAGACCAGTCGGATGTTCCCCGTCTCCTCCTGGATCGTGTTCCTTCCCTTTTGTTCCATCAATGGTACAGGGTCGTTCCCTCCCTCCTTTGTCAAATCATATTCCATAGTACATAGTACAACAATTTCCGCGCATGTTTCATATCTTTTTTTGTAAATATCGGAAAAAATTGCTCCACCACGACACGAACAGGGTATATCAACTGCTGGATTTATACTCATGCGGCAAGCTTGATGCGCCGTTCCCGGATTTCTCAGGCTGATTGTATCGCGTCGATCAGATCCTGCGGATGCCACGGCTTTCTGAGGACCGTGGAGACACCCGCATCCCTTTTCGCCCGCTCGACGGCCTCCTGGTCCGCCTGTCCCGTAATGAGAACCGATTTGATACCCTGATGCGTTTTCCTCACCTGCATCAGAAAATCATCCCCCTTCATGCCGGGCATCAGCCAGTCGGTGATTATTACTGCTACCTCGATACCTTCGGCGTCGAGCTCGTCCAGTACCGCCATCCCCTCCGCGGCGCTGGTGGCGCATCTATACTGATACGCATCCCCGAAATGATTCACCAATTCCTGCTTTAGAGAGTATACGATTATCACCTCGTCGTCGACGCAGAGAATCGCTTTTTTTTTGCTTATGCACGCATTTCCATCCATGGTATACGCATATCATGAAGATGCTGACACATCAACAATAAATGTTCCCCGGGGATCTACGCGGCGAAACGCGCGTGCTGCCCGGTCAGCCCTCCATCGCCCTGAGCCACACACTGAATCGCGTTCGCCCCGGGACGCTCTCCAATTCTATCCTGCCACCGTGCTTCTCGGCGATCTTCCTGCTGATGTCCAGTCCCAATCCCATCCCCTCTCCGTGCTTCTTCGTGGTAAAAAAAGGCTCGAAAATCCTGGAGCGCACCTCCTCGGGGATCCCCCCGCCGGAATCGGTCACCGACACGATGATCCAATCGTCTCTTCTCTCAGTTGAGATTTCAATGGTACCCTGATAATCGATCGCCTGCAGGGCGTTGTTAAGCAGGTTCATCCACAGCTGATTGAGTTTGTCCCGGTTCCCCCTCACCGGATCGTATGCACTGTAGTTCTTGATGACGTGCACACCGTGCTTGATTTTGTTATTGTACAGCGTCAGGATGGTCTCCATCTCATCCTGTATATTGACGCTCGTCATCTCTTCCTCTTCCGCATCCTGTTTCAGATAGCTCTGCAATGCCTTTACCACATGTGATGCTTTTTCTGACGCCAGAGCGACGATCTCTCCGAGACGCCTGATGGAGGAGAGGGACGCGATGGTGGAGAGTATCACCTCGCGGTTTTCGATCTTCAGCAGCTCCGCCAGTTTCTCCTTCAGCCCGTACACCTCGGAATCCATGACAAGCTCTGCCGTCCTGTCGGGGTCTGCAATACCCGCATTCTTCAGTATCATGGTAATCTCGCTCTTTATCCTTCTCTCCGCAGGAATTTCGACATGAGATGCCCGTTCAAGACTCTCATCCAACAGCGAGATGAACGCCTCAGCCTCGACCCTCGTGAGACCGGAAAGGGCTCTTGCGACATCGGAGATTTTGTGATGCATGATATCGATCATCGATCTGTTCGAGGACAGTATGGCCCCCAGCGGCGTATTCAGCTCATGGGCTATCCCCGCCGCCAGCTGTCCCAGTACGGTGAGCTTCTCCGACTTGACCAGCTGTGACTGTGCGTCGGTTAAGTTCTGGAGCGCCTTCTCGAGGTTCCTGTTCGTTCTCATGAGTTCATCATAGGCATTTTTCAATTCCAGCGTCCGCTGCGAAACCTTCTGTTCCAGCTCAATGTTGAGTTTGATCAGCTCATCCTCGATCTTTTTCCTTGTAACCGCCAAACCCGCCATGTGACCGAAGGTTATCAGGGTATCATCCGGTACGCCTGCACCCTCTCCTGCCATAAACGCCATGACCATGCCCAGAAGGTTCGGTCCATAGTGCAGCGCCAGCGCAATGACCTCCTTGCATCCTATCGCGCTGAATATCGATTCCGATGTTTCTTGCGATATCGCTCCCGATGTCAGCTCGACGAGGCTTTCGCTTCTCTTGATCACCTCTATGGTCAGAAGCCCCTGCAGGTTTTCGTCTACAGGGATTTGTATTTCCCGGAGTTTCACCCCCAGAAGGGATTCCACCCTCTCGGCAAGCCCGGCGTCCCCCGCAACGGCGACCACATCGAGCGATGAATTGGCCGTTTCAAATAACGTTGAGATCACCCCCGCGGCACCGGTGAATATCCAGAATAAATCGGCGATCTTCTGAAAGAGATCGTCAAGATTCCTGGCCTCGCTGAAGGCGATGAAGATATCATTGAGGCGCATGTAGTAGTCCGAAAGCGCGCGGTAGTTCGACTCGCTTTCCTGAAGCGCCTTTTCCGACCGTATTCGCTCGGTGATGTCCATGATGCTGACGATGATCCCCTTACGTGGATCCTTCGGGTCCAATATGTTCACATTGACACGGCCTTCGAATATAGAGCCGTCCAGTCGTCTGAACTTCGCATCGAATTCAATTTTTGCGCCGGCTTTCTGCTGCTCGTAGGTGACACGTCCGATCCTCTCATATTCCGCTTCGTCGGCATACAGTATCTCCGTGTCCCTGCCGATGTACTGGCTCTCATCCGTGAAAGCGAACAGCGCCGCCATCGCCTGGTTGGCCCATATGATTTTTCTGTCCCTGGCATGGGAAATGCCGACAGCCGAGGCTTCTAAAATACTATGCAGCATTGCTTCGCTCTCCCTGAGCGCCTTCTCGGCCCTCTTGCGGTCCGTGATGTCGCGATGGAATGCCAGCATATATCCGGTGTGGCGTATATGGGTGATACTGACGTCCAAGTCGATTATTGTTCCATCCTTCCGACGATGCCGTGCCTCGAATCG
Source organism: Spirochaetota bacterium (assembly GCA_016929135.1). GTDB lineage: Bacteria > Spirochaetota > UBA4802 > UBA4802 > UBA5550 > JAFGJK01. The sequence continues at coordinate 29,382 of JAFGJK010000002.1, forward strand.
CTCTGAGCCATTTCTGAATATCCGCGCGATACGTTCCCTGATTTTCTCCATATTGTTTTCAGAATCAACATCCGGAATATGCATATTGCGCAGTTCCTCCCTGCTGTACCCGACGGCGTTGCAATATACATCATTTGCTTCTATAACATGTCCATTCTCATCCACCAGCACGAAACCGTCCATGGATGTTTCCACAATGAGGCGGTATCGCTCGGCGCTGTCCTTGAGTGCCTCCTCTGCCCTCTTGCGGTCCGTAATGTCGCGCACTGTCACGAGGATCCTCTCGTGGCGGTTGATGTAGGCGCGCTTCATGTTCACCTCAACCCAGAAGAGGTTGCCCGCCTTGTCCCTCGCTCTCCACTCAAAGATCTGAGGTCCTTCCTCTGCAGCCTTCCGGATCCATTCAACGGCCTCATGCTGCGTATAGGGATGCTCACCAAGGCTGATGTCTCCCAGATTGAGATTCAGGGCTTCCTCTCGGGTATAGCCGTACATTGCGCACATCTTCTCGTTCACCTCGAGGATTTTTAACGTGGGCGGATCATGAACAAGAACAGCGTCATTGACAGAATCAAAAATCGTCCTGAAACTCTGTTCTGCATCCAGGAGCGCCATCTCGGTGAGCCTTCGTTCCTCTATCTCTTCCTGCGCCTTACGGAACAGCGCCGCGTTGTCGAGGGCTATGGCGGCCTGTCCCGCCAGCAGATCCAGCATCGCAATCCTGTCGGGGGTAAAGGTGCTGGACGACAGGTTGTTCTCAAGGTAAAGAATCCCGCTCATTTTTCCCCGATTCAGCAACGGAGTGCTCAACACCGATTTTATGCTGTTCCTGATAACATACGGATCATTGATGAAAAGGCCGCTGCGGGACGCATCATCCAGAACGATACTCTCACGACTGCGCGCAACGTAGCGAACCACAGGCACGCATATCGCATCGCTCTCCTCCAAGTCAATCGCCTGCGGGGTCCTCGCCTCCTCCCGGTCAACGTTCCCCTCTGCCACAAGGATCCATTTTCCCCCCCTCTCCATGAGGAGACAACCCCGCTGTGCCCCTGCATTCTCTATGACCACACCCATCAGTTTCTTCAGCAGATTTTCCAGGACGATCTCCCCGGAGATGGCCTCTGAAGCCTTCATCACCGATTTCAGGTCAAGCCTGTGCAGAGCTTCATTTCGCCATCCCTCCTCCTTGTCGGTGGGGGTGACGGCCGGCGTTGCAAACAATGGACCGTGTCGTTTCTCCAGATCGCGTACCTTTGCCCATGCCTGCCATCGACAGTAACCATTGTATGCCCGTGTTATAAAAAAATCGGCGATCTCCTTCATCCCGTGGAGGAGATAAAACTCGGCTGCCCGCTCGCAGGCCAGCGCCTCTTCCTGGACGAAGTCATTCTCTCTGGCCCCTCTGATGGCCTTTTCGTAGAGAGCCTGCGCATCCCAATCCCGGCCTTCGATGCGGGCCATCTCGGCTTCCATCAGGTCCTTCTTATGCTGATGGTTCATGGGCGCGTAACGATTCCACACCTCGATCTCATCCAGATTCCTGTTGATCCTCTCAATGGTCCTGGCTCTGCTATCCGAATCCTGCCGGTCATATACAGCCGCATTGGCCATGGCATCGTAGAAATAGAACAAGGGAATAAAATAGTGCCCGGTCGCCTGCAGTATATACTTTTCGGCCTCAAGGGAGAGTTCAACCGCTGTCTCATGGCGACCGAACAGATAGTGCAGCCAGGCCTTGTAAAATAGAATCCGGAAGACCTCGCTCAAATCGCTGATTTGGAAGGCCAGAGCCGTTTTTTCTTCCTCGTCATATATCTCCCCCTTGAGTTCCCACGGGACATCACAGGTACCCTGCAGGTTGAGAATTACCTGATGCACCAGGAGGCACATATCCTTCATCCGTCTCAATTGCATTTTTTGACACGTCTCCTCCGCCTGCCGGCTCACCTTCTCCATTTGTGTTAACGGAACCCCCAAGAACAGTTTGTGCCAGACCTGCCACCAGGCGCAATAACCAGCGAACTGAAAGGTACCCGAAACCAGACCCTTCTGCACCCCCTCGACGAATATTGGAAGAGTCTGCTTCAGGTGATCATAGCGATGGACGATGAACCCGCCCAAAAGCAGGCTTATCGGGGAGACCGGATCATCCGCATAATAGCGTTCTTTGAAAAATTTTATCGTCTTGTCTGCCAGAAGACGAACCTTTGGGATATCATGCAGCAGGGCGCTGAGGTCCGCGGCATAGGTCATGAGAGTCACGGGGGCCAGGGGGGTGAGGCCCCGTTCGAGGCATAACCTGGCGATCTGTGATACGAAAAGCAGGTGCAGTGAAATGTCAGAATTATAGGTCGCACCATTGATCTCAATGGCGATCTCGAGAATCAGCCCGATATCGGCAGGGGCCTCGGGGATATGACTGAGTGTTTCTATACGGCCCGGTGTCAGCCAGTCAGCCGTTTCCCTCAGGTAGCGAACCGCCTCTTCAGGCGATGGATTCCTGTCCACCGGGATCCCCATTTCCTGCACAAATCGTAATCCCACGTCAATGGCATCAGTATAATTGCCGTAAAATATCAGACTTTTTATTTTGGCAATTTTCACCTTTGCAGTATCGCTGATAACACGTGCCTTTTCTTCCGTGATCCGAGAGATACGCTGCATCTGATCGAAGTCCCCCGTGAGGGAGCATACGATGGCCAGCTGGGAATGCAATCTCAGCATTGTATCATACAGACTGTTCCAGGAATCGTCCGGCATCAGGGCCAGGGCGTTTTCCAGATAGGACTGGGCCGAATGAAAGGCTGCCGATCTGTATGCGATATCCGCTGCATGCAGGTTCAATCCGGCAACCTGCAGTCGTTCTGATTTATCGGTGACCAGCGGAAGGACCAGATTGAAGTGCTGCACGATGTTGAAAACATGCTTTTCCGTATCACTCTCAGCATGGGTCATTGACAGCAATCGACCAATCTCCAGATGGATTATACGTCTCCTTTTTGGCGGAATCTGTGAGTATGCCGCCTGCTGGACCCGGTCATGGAGAAAACGAAATCTCGCCAGAGCGGCAGTAGCATCCATCTTATAATATTCGTTCAGAGGAATCACGAGCCCCTGGCTCAGGGCATCCGTGATCCTATCCAGAGTCATTGCCTCTCCTGTACGGGCGATCAATGCCAGCGTACGCAGATCAAACTCATTCCCGATACATGCTGCCAGCTGCAACAATTTCTTGGATGCCACTGAGAGTTTCTTCATCTTTACGGACATAAGGTCGACCACGTTGTCCGTTTTCTTCTGGGCATTGATTCTTGCGAGATCCCAGGTCCAATGACGAGAGGCAAAATCAAAACGGATCAGATTCTCATCAAATAGTGAATACAGAAGATGTCGTGTAAAAAAGGCATTACCATCAGTCTTGCTGTATACCAGATCTGCCAGGGCATGGCTCTCCGTGGTGTTGAGTGCGTCCATAACAAGATGATGCACATCTGTCAGTCGCAGGTTTTTCAATGCAATCGTCTGAATTGTTGTGCCCGTATCCCTCAGATCATCGACAATCGCGACAAGGGGATTGGTGTTATCCATCTCGTCGTCCCGATAGGCTCCGATCATCAACAGATGGCTTGTCATCTCGTCCGACATGAGAACCTTTAACAACTCCAGTGAGGCCAGGTCGGCCCATTGCCAGTCGTCGATGAAGATCACCAGGGGATGCTCTTCCCTGCTGATGGCTCGGATGAAGTTCTGAAGGGTCAGGTTGATACGGTTCCGGTTTTCTTCCCCCCCCAGCTTCGGCAATGACGGCTGCGAACCGATGACCCTCTGCAGACCCGGAACCAATTCGGTCATCACGGCCCCGTTGCTCTCAACCGCATCGAGAATCACATCTCGCCACTGTTGCAGTGCCGATTCAGGTTCAATCAGCAGGTACTCCGCCAGTTGATTAAAGGCATGGATAAAGGCCGTATAGGGCGTGTTCCGACTGTTCTTGTCAAACTTGCCGCTGATGAAATAACCCCGTTTATCGGTGATGGGTCCATGCACCTCGGCGACAAGCGCCGATTTCCCGACTCCCGCATGACCCGATACCAGCATCAGAACCCGACCTCCTGCCGCCACGTGCTCAAAGGCGGCCAGCAATCTCGCGCTCTCCAGATTCCGCCCATAGAGCTTTTGAGGTATTTGGAGTTGTCCGGTGAAATCATCCCTTCCCACCTCAAAGTGAATATTCGCAAGGGCCTGTGATCCACGGGCGTTTTTTAGAACAGCACAACACCTCTCCAGATCCGACTTTAGCCCAAGGGCAGATTGGTATCGGTCCTCCGCGTTCTTTGCCAGGAGTTTCATCACTATGTCAGAAAGGATTGCCGGGATTGCCGCATTGATATCCTTGACCGGTCTGGGTGCCTTTGCGATATGGGCGTGTACCAGAACGAGCGGATCGTCGCTTTCAAATGGGAGAGTACCGGCGAGCATCTCGTAGAGGGTCACCCCCAGCGAATACAGATCGGTTCTGTAATCGACCGCTCTGTTCATCCGGCCTGTTTGCTCTGGTGATATGTACTCCAGGTTATAGGCCAGTCCCTCCGGATTACCCAGATGCTGTATCTGCATATTGAATTTTGAGGCCAGGCTGAAATCGATTATTCGTACAGTGTTGGTCGCAAGGTCTATGAGAATATTCTCACTGTTGATATTGTTATGAATGATCTGATTGCTGTGGAGCCCATGCAGTATTTCCGCAATCTGAATTGCCAGCGAGATGATCAGATCCAGCGGCTGCCTATTCTCGACAAACCCCCTCTTGATCGACTGGCCATCAATATACTCCAATACCAGAGCCGGTGTATTTTCGATCTCAATGCGGTCTATGGCCCTGCGGGCCCCGAGCACCTTCAGATCTCTGGTGAATTCAAATTCGTTATTGAGACGTACGAGATCATTCGAGGATGGATACGAGGATTTTAAGACCTTGATGACAATCGGCAGTTTATACTCGCTATCCGGCTGATAAAAGAGGCGGGTAATTTTTCCTTCATGGATGAGTGTATGTGATGAAAAGTAGTCCATTATCACTGTTCCCTCGCTCACACAAATGCATGGCGAACGAAGAGTCCATCTTTATACTATCATTGTGGAATAATCATGCCATTATGCTCCTGATCGATGAAATGTATTACACTGAATGGGGTATGGATTTATCCATTGAACATGTTCTGCCGCGCAGGCGATAGTAACAGAATACTCTTTGTAGTGTTCATCCACGAATTATACAATACCGTACAATGAAAGAATCGTTCTGACCGTCGCTGGTGTACCTTCCATGGGGCAGGTATTCATGGACAGTGTCCCCCTTCCATCCTATCTGCCTTTACAGACCACGTCCCTCTCTCCGGGCTGATGCATACTCCCCCTCCCCTGACATTCACAACACACCTTGATTTTATAGTACTACTATATCAGGGAAATGGAAGCATTTTTCACAGCCATACCTGTTTTTCCGATCTCACATTCCATAAACGGGTACTCGAGCATTCTCTGCCGTGAATGACTCTCCCGGGAGGGGATTGTTACTTCCAACGCTCCACCATGAGGGGACGCATGAAATTTATAAAAAAATTGCGTCATTTTTTATTGACAGAAATAACACCCCCTGCTTTATTGATAATCCTTTCAGAACGGGGTGTTAGCTCAGTTTGGTTAGAGTACCTGCCTGTCACGCAGGGGGTCGCGAGTTCGAGTCTCGTACACCCCGCATTGAAGAAAAACCCCGGCCTCATGGCCGGGGTTTTTCATTTGACGACAACCATCTTCAACCCCGGAATCCGTGACGGTGACAGGGGGAGTCCCCATGCCGCTGCAGCGTCAATGACGCCCGACTACCCGGCTTCCTCTCCGATCGCCCTGATGGCAAACACCTTGTCGCATTCCAGCAGAGCCCGTATGGCCGAAACACCCCCATCAACATCCCCGTTCTTCATGGAACCGTTGAACCTCTTCAGGTAGCCCAGCGTCTGTTCGATGTTGCCCAGGCGCCTGGTGAGTGCCAGATGCTGGACCCTCATGACGCTGGGGATGAAATCGTACATCGTTTCCTTCAGCAGCATGTTGTCGCTCCCCTCGAGCCCTATCATGGCGTAGTCCATCCGGGCGTTGTAGTATGCCAGCCCGTCCCCTTGACGTGCCGCTGTCTCCATCCTGTGAAGGGCGGCCTCGAATCTGGAGAAGCGCTCATTATCGGGCCTTTCTATGAGCTGCCGGACGATTATTGTGTAGAGCTCCACCAGGATCTCGTAGAGCCATTCTATGTACTCCCTGGAGAGCGGGGAGACCCGTGCGCCGTGCCTCGGGATCAGCTCCACCAGCCTGTTTTTCTGCAGTATGTGGAGCGCCTCACGGACCGGGGCGCGGCTGACGCCCAGCTGTGACGCCAGGGGAACCTCCAGGATGCGCTCCCCCGGCTTCAGGTCGCCGCTGATGATCCTTTCGGTGAGGTGTTGGGTTATCTGTTTCGAAAGATTGTCCGAGGGGTTGAAGTCCATGGTTAACGTTCTCTGGAAATTGATTGTGTTATAATCTGTCATGAAAATATCAAGGAATTTTTACGAAAAGACACCACGCCGTGATTTCGCGAGTATAGCAATGACATGAAAATTTACTTGACAAATAATACTGTTTATATATATGTCGACAATCGACAATTTAACAGTAATATGTAATTGTCCTTCACAGGAGGGGATCAATGAGTGATGTCTATTCAACGAAGCCCTGGTTGCGCCATTACGACGATGATGTTCCTCCGACACTGGATTATCCATCCATGTCATATGCGGCATACCTCCGTGAGGCATTCGATAGGGTCCCCCATAGAATCTCGCTCTATTACATGGGGAAAGGGATCACCTACCGCGAACTCGACGATCTCTCGAACCGGTTCGCTAATTTCCTGGTGAACAACGGATGCGGCCCCGGTGATTTCGTTGCGGTGAATCTTCCCAATATTCCCGCCTGTTTCATCAGCCTCGTGGGTATACAGAAGGCCGGGTGCGTGTACCAGGGGGTCAGCCCCCTTCTGACCCCCGAAGAGCTGGAATACCAGCTGAATGATTCCGGGGCAAGAATCCTGGTAACCCTTGACCTGCTCTTCGAGAAATTCAAGGAGCCCCTGAAAAAGACTGCCGTTCGGCATGTTGTCGTAACCTCCATCGCCGATTACATGCCATCGATAAAAAGGACGGCGGGTCTCCTTTTAAAGAAAATACCGGTGGGCAAGACGAGCGCAATACAGGGGATCGAGGTATCCCGCTTCAGGGAGCTTCTGAAGGGGATGCCCCACGATCCGGTGCTGGTAGCGGTCGATCCAGGAAGTCCCTGCGTCATGGTCTATACCGGCGGCACCACCGGAAAGCCAAAGGGGGCCCTCCTGTCGCACAACAACCTGGTGCGTCACATGATTCAGAATAACGCCTGGTACAATTTCGACAAATGGCATGAAACCACCCTCTGCCCCTACCCCATGTTCCACATGGCGGGATGCTTCATCTCCATGGGGCATCTCAGCATCGGGAGCTCATACATACTGATACCGAACCCCCGGGACCTGCAGTACACCATCTCCCTTATAAAAAGTCACAAGCCCACGTCGATCCTGGCAGTACCGACCATATACATCGAGCTCATGAAGCTCAAGGAGTTCCGTTCCCTCGACCTCACCGGCGTGCGATACTTCCTCAGCGGATCCGCCCCCTTCCCGGCCGAGAGCATCAAGCAATTTGAAACGCTCATCGGCGGAAGGATCATCGAAACCTACGGACTCACCGAGACCACCACCTGCGTTGCGGCTCCCCCCGTCAGAGGGAAACGGAAGAGCGGATCCGTGGGTGTCCCCATATCGGACACGGAAGTGAGGATCGTGGACCCGGAAACCAGCGAGCCGGTGCCGCCGGGCGAACCGGGGGAGATACTGGCGAGGGGGCCGCAGGTCTTCGGCGGCTACCACCGCCAGCCGGAGGAGACCTCGCACGCCCTGAGTGACGGCTGGTTCCGTACCGGCGATATCGGCACGATGGACGACGAAGGCTACCTGTTCATCGTAGACAGGATCAAGGACATGGTGAACGTATCGGGATTCAAGGTTTTCACGCGCATGGTGGACGAGTTTCTGCTGGAGCATCCCGACGTTGCCATGGCCGCAACGGTGGGCCTGCCCGACGTGAAGAGGCCGGGCTCCGAGATCGTCGCCTCGGCGATCGTTCTCAAACCGGGCCGTGAAAAGAGCGAGACGATGAAGACGAGCATCATTTCATTTCTGGAATCGAAGCTCGCCCCCTACAAGATCCCCAAGCGAATCGAGTTCATGGATCAGCTGCCCCTGAGCAACGTCGGGAAGATACTGAAGAAGGACCTCAGAACGATCCTGGCCGGTGATGCGGCGCAGAGGGCCGGTACAGGATGATCCTTGGCCGCGGATAGTAAAGGGGCCACGTGTTCTACGATTGAGGAAGCAAAGGAATAGAATCATGAAAGCAGAAATGGCAGCACCCTTCGCAGAAATAGTGCAGAACGAGCAGGAATATCTGACACGCATCGCCTCACAGGGGAAAAGGATGATCGGATACTTCTGCACATACACACCGCTCGAGCTGATCCACGCCATGGGCTTCCTTCCGGTGCGGATCACCGGCAGCTCCAGGAGGGCCGAGAAGGCCTATTCCCTCATGCCGAGCTTCATATGCCCCTACATGAGGGGAGTTCTTGAAAAGGGGCTCTGCGGCGACTACGGCTTCCTCTCCGGCATCGTTCAGGGATACACCTGCGACGCCGCCTGCGGCATGGTGAACATCTGGGAGGAGAATATCGGGGGCAGTCTCTTCTACTCCCTCCCGCTGCCGTACAACGACTCCCCCGGGTCGCGGGAATTCATGCGCGCCCGCCTGCGGGACCTGGCGGGGAAGCTTGAATCCCTGGGTGGACGGTACAGCGAGGAAGCCCTGAATGCATCAGTGGCGTTGTACGAGAACATACGCACGGCACTGCTGGATCTGTACGACATGAGATACCGAGGCGCCCTCCCCCTGTCGGCCGCCGCTTTTCTCCAGGTAATCCTCGCGGGGTTCATCGCTTCACCCGAGGATTACCTCCGTATGATACGGGAGCTCATGTCGTCTCTCGACAGGGAGTCCGATCAGCAAAGGGGCGGCGTGCCGCTGCTGGTCTCCGGGAGCATCATCGAGAATCCCCGGTTCTTCGAGATCATCGAGGACCGCGGAGGCCGTGTCATCGCCGACGATCTCTGCACCGGGTACCGCGGCCTCCAGCCACCTGCCGGGTCCGGCGTCGACGCGATGGATGCTCTGATCGATCGCTTCATGAAGCGCTTCCCCTGTCCGTCCCGGATCAGGGCGGTGGAGCGCCTGCCGCTCCTCCTGGACCTGTTGCAGGCATCAGGGGCGAGGGGGGTGCTGTTTCTCCTGCAGAAATTCTGCACGCCCCATCTCGCCGATCACCCGATGCTGTACCGGGAGATGAACGCCAGGGGGATCCCCTCCCTGGAGGTCGAGATCGAGGAATCCCTCGACGTGGACGGGCAGTTCCTGACACGCATCGAGAGCTTTCTTGAAATACTGCGGTAACGGGTGCCGACGATCAGCGATCCCGTTCCCCCATGGATAACCTAACTCAATCAGGGTACCGGACAATGGAACAACCGACAAAATCAAAGAAAAGGCTCGCCACCGCGAAGGAACTCAGCGCAATAATCATCGAGTATTATCGGGAATGCAATCAGGCAAGGATCGAGGGGAGGCCCGTGGGCTGGATGCCCCCCATGAACGGTGCCATCGAGATCTTTTATGCCATGGGTCTCCAGCCGGTATTCCCGGAAAACTGGTCCCCCATCTGCGCCGCCTTCGGTCTCACGCCCGAGAATTTCCGCGTCACCGAGCAGATGGGATACTCCCAGGACCTCTGCGGCTATCTGAGGAACATAAATGGCTACGTGCACGGCCTCATGAAGCAGGGGGGCGGCCCCCTGGGGGGGCTCCCGGAGCCGGACATTATCATATCGCCCGGAGCGGGATGCATCCCGGTTATGAAGATATTCCACATACTGGAGGAACGCTTCCCCGACGCGAAGGTGTTCAGGGCCGATCTCCCGCAGGTGGCGGTGGAGGACATCCAGGAGGACCACCTGCGCTATGCGGTCGATGAGATCAGGAGGCTCATCGACTTTCTCGCCGAGACGACGGGGCGAAGGCTCGATTACGACAGGCTTGAGGAGGTGGTGATTCTTTCCGACCGGGCCTGCGAACTCTGGGACGAGATCATGGCTTTCAGGAAAAGCATCCCCACCCCCTTCTCCGCCGCCGAGATCGGCATCATGTTCGTCATGGTAACCCGCCAGGGGACGCGGACCGCGGTGGATTACCTCACCAGGGTGCGGGACGAGGTTCGGGAACGATCCCGCGCCGGCATCGGCGTCATCGAGAACGAAAGGGTCCGCCTCTTCTGGGACAATATCCCCCCCTGGTTCAACATGGGCCTGCTCAATTACTTCGAGGGGGCCGGGGGCGTCATGGTGGCGGAGACCTATTCCGCCGCCTGGTCGCTGCGTCTGAACGTGAAGAACCCCATAGAGGCGCTGGCGATGAAGAGCCTTATGTCCTATCCCATGGTCTCCTGCGTATCCATAAAAAAGAGGAAGGAGATGGTGCTCCGGGCCTGCAGGGACTACCATATCGACGGGGCGATACTGCACAGCAACAAGTCCTGCCATCCCATCACGCTGGGGCAGATGGACATTAAAAGGGCCCTGGAGAACGAGCTGGGCATACCATCGCTGGTGATCGACGGCGACCATATGGACGAGAGGAATTTCTCCCTGGCGCAGTTCCAGACCCGGGCCGACGCATTCATGGAGATGCTCCTGTCGAAGAAATAGATCGTATTCTTGAAAATACCGGAGGCGGCCATGGCCAACGCGACCATCATCGACATATTTCTCGAGAACGCCCGCGAGCACCCGAAGGACACCATCATAATGTACAAGCGGGAGCAGGGGGCGGAGTACCGCGCCGTCTCTTGGCGGGAGCTGCACGAGACGGTCTCGGCCTTCGCCTGCGGACTCATGAAACTGGGAATGAAGCCAGGCGACAGGATGGGCATCCTCTCCTCGAACCGCTACGAGTGGATCATCGCCGACCTGGGATGCATGATGGCCGGGGGCGCCGACGTACCGGTGTACCATACCAATACGCCTGACCAGTGCGCCTATATCATCAAGGATTCGAAGGCCCGGTTCGTCGTCGTTGAGGACCGACAGCAGCTGGATAAGATCCTGCTGAAAGAGAAGGGGCTCACGCTGAAAACGATCATCCTCATGCAGGGGGAATGCCCGAAAAGAAAGGACATCATCCTCTACTCCGATCTTCTGGCGATGGGGGGAAAAAATGCCGGCGCCCTTGCGGGCAGGCTGGAAAAGATCGCACGATCCATCGACCCGTCGAAGATGGCAACGATCGTCTACACCTCCGGCACCACCGGCCCCCCCAAGGGGTGCATGGTGAGCCATGGAAACACCGTTTATGTCCTCAGGTCCATCGACGATCTGATACAGATCGACCCGGCGACGAACCTGTCGCTGATGGTGCTCCCCCTGTCTCATTTCTATCCCCGGATATCCGGATACTATTACAACATATTCAAAAGAGTGCCCTTCGCCATCGCCGAGTCCATCGATACGCTGGCCAAAAATATGATGGAGGTGCGCCCCACCTACTTCACCAGCGTACCACGCATTTTCGAAAAGGTTTACGGGAGGATACGGAGCGGCGTGCAGCAGGGCCCCCTGCTGAAGCGAATGATCTTCTCGGCTGCCGTGGGCATCGGGAGGCTGCGGAGCAGGAGGATCAACGCGCAGAGGCGGATCTCCCCCCTTCTCTCGCTGGCATTCGGCATCGCCGACGCCCTGGTATTCAAAAAGATTCGAGGCATGCTGGGGGGAAGACTCCGTTTCGCCGTATCGGCGGGAGCGCCCCTATCCGCGGCCGTGGGTGAATTCATCCACAGCATCGGGATTCAGGTGATTGAGTTTTACGGCCTCACGGAGACCCTGGGGGGTACAATGACCACCTTCCAGAAGTGCCGCTACGGCACGGTGGGCATGCCGATGCCCGGCTTCGAGGTGAGAATCGCTGACGACGGGGAGATACTGATCCGCGGCAACAACTTCATGGGATACTGCAACAAGCCGGCGCTCACCAGGGAAATCCTCCGCGACGGCTGGTGCTACACCGGGGACATGGGCTACTGGGACGGCGACGGTTTTCTGGTGATCAACGACAGAAAGAAGGACCTCATAGTCACCTCGGGGGGCAAGAAGATATCCCCCCAGAACATCGAGAACATGATCAAGAAGATACCGCTGGTCTCCAACGCCATGGTCTACGGAGACAAACGCAACTATCTCACCGCCCTCATCACGCTGGACAGGGGTGACCTGAAGGACTATGCGACGCAGCGAAACATCTCCGGCGTTCCCTTCGAAGATCTCGCGCGGTCGCCCGAGGTTCTGCAGTCACTCCAGAGGGGTATCGACCGGATGAACGGGGACCTGGCGAAATTCGAAAGCATCAAGAAATTTACGGTCCTCCCCAGGGAGTTCTCCCAGGATGACGGGGAGATCACGCCGACATTGAAGATTAAGAGGAAAAGCATCACGGAACGCTTCAGGAAAGAGATCGATTCCATGTATGAGGGGAACAGCTGAGCGGTCCCCCCGCATCGTCCCTGCTCCCGGTGATTCCGGGCCGGCGGGGACGCTGAGGAATCGACGGCGCGATCAATACCGTCAGTACCGGAAGCTGGCGTTGAAGATCGGGAAAAAGGGGAGCGCCCCCTCCCGGATGATGTTGATGAGTCCGATCTGCACCCCACTCATCCGTACGGCATAGTTGATGAGGCCGATCTGCAGCCCCCGCACCCTGTCGGCGGTATTGATGATGCCGATCTGCACCCCTGCCGTCTCGCCCCCCATGGAATTGATGAAGGCGCAGAGCTGCATCCCCGCCAAGTTGTCGGCATAATTGTACAGAGCGCCGACCTGAAGCCCCCTGTATTCCCCTCCCCCCCTGGCCTCCCATGAGCCGGCGCTGTTCAGCACCATGTTGACCAGTGCCACCTGCACGCCCCCTCCCGAGGCGGCGAAGTTCATCCCTCCCGCCTGGAATCCCTCCATGTCGATTGCGCCGTTGATGACCGCCGCCTGAAAGCCCGTCAGCGAGAGGCTGCCGTTCGCCAGGCCGCCCAGCTGAATCCCGTAGAAATCAACGAGATCCACATTGACAAGTCCCGCCTGGAGGCCGCCGCTGGATTTGCCGGCGATACCGCCGTCGAAGCCCTGCACGATGTTCAGTATCCCCCCCTGGATGCCGTAGAGCTGAGTCGACCTGTTTACTGCGCCCACATCTGCACCGATCACGACGGTGTTGTATCCGTAAAGCAGGTTCACCCGCAGGAGCAGCACTCCCCAGGTGTCGGGGAACACCTGTAGCGGATTCAGAAGCGAAATCTGAACTGGAGTGATGTAACCGGCCGCGCCGGTCGGCAGCAGGGCCACCATGAGCACGAAACATAACCTGCGAACCATCAGACCTCACCGGTGCGATGTTGTTCTCTTCCCCAGGGTGCGGCCTGCAGACTGTCAACCATTCATCACGTGAGGATGAATGGGCTTTCTGATTCGTACTCGGCCGTCGCCCCGCGGTTCCTCCATCCTTATAGCATGCCCCGGAATAAATGTCAAGGATGACGCAGTCACGTCCCGGCAGGCACAGGGACGTTACCGCGGGACCAGCGTATCGCCGATCATACTGAAGAGGGAGGAGGTCATGCACGGCCCGGAATTGCTCCAGGCCGTGCATGAAAACGAGGTGATATGCGTACTGCAGGAGGAGAAAGTTACTAAACCTGCTGGTTGGCCACCCTTACACAGAGAACGGATCCAATTCAATGTCTTCGTGATGGGTGATTGCGTAGACCACGCTGTCACTCCACACGGGAACGCTGTAATCGCCTCCGGAGCCTTCCCGGAATCCGGCATCGTCGTAACTGTCCTCGGATACGTACCCCACCAGATCGAATCGTCCGATGGCCAGATGACCGTTCATTTCCGGCTGCCGTGGTTCCACCTCGATCCAGGCCTGGCAGTAGTAGGCGGTATTCGCCTGAATCGCATCGCATACCCAGGATGTCGATAGACGGTACGATGAACCTCCCCACTGGAGCTCCACCATCCGCTTTCTCCCTGATTCCGTCATGTCGAACATTCGGTTCATTGAAGAGCTTCCTTTTTCACTCTTTTTCCGAAAGGCACTGCCGCCAGTATGTGTAACCAATATAGCCCCCGGTTTCAAATTTATCAATCCTCTGAAAACCTTATTAATTCCTAGCAAAAACCATTATCCCGGCCTGCATGATTCCATTAATATCCTGTAAAAAAAAACCATGGAAACCCGCTGTCATAGTACTACACACAATGCCCGCATTCCGGCGCATCTGCAGCATACCCTCTTTTTCTCCGGGATGAATGCGGCTGCGCCGCCCCGCACAATATGCTTGACATTGACGGGGAAAGGGTCCATTGATAGAGCATACTCGCCTGACGACTGCCATGAAGCTCCGCCGCAGTGAAATCAAAGAGCCGCTCGCAGGCGTCCCCGCGATAGAGGCGTTGATGAACAGCATCGTCTCCAGGATAAAGCTTCTCAGAGGGATACACCGTGCAAAGGCCCCCCAATGGGGCCCTTCTCACTCTGGATCCCCGGGATCGTCGGCGGCGCCGGCTGGAGCATCATCAGCATGAGAAATATCGGGTCGTTGCAGAAAAACCGGAGGTGCCTACGCCATGAAGGGGGATCTGTTCAAGGGGATAGTGCAGTGGGATATACGCTCCGAGCTGGGAAAGGGGAAGCTCCCCTGTTTCTACTATGATACTTCCGCCATCACCGCGATCTTCACGGCATCGACGAGGATGATACGGCGACACCTTCCCGGTGACGACTATCATCCGCTGGAGCTCCTGCCGGGGAGATGCCTTGTGGCCTTTAACGCATTCGAGTACCGAAAGACCGACATCGGCCCTTACAACGAATTCAGCATTGCCGTTCTCGTAAATTTCAGAAAGAGGTCCGTCCCGCTCTTTTCGCTGCTCCGTCAGTACGCGGCGAGGTGCTATTCCGCCTACGTATGGCACCTGCCGGTCACCACCGAGATCGCGAGGCTTGCCGGCGTGGAGCTGTACAACTACCCGAAGATCATTGCAGATATCGACTTCACCAGGTCGGATGAGCACATCCAGTGCACCCTCTCCGAGAAGGGGGTCACGATACTGCGGCTCATGGGCAGGGTGCTGAAGACGGGGAAGGGAAGAGTGCTGCGATACCGGACACACCCCGTGAAGGACGGCATCCCTCTGATCGCCAACGTGATCACTCTCCCGCACCGCTATGCCGAATCGTCCCGCGGCGACAGCGCCGTCCTGGAATACAACACCTCCCATCCCATGGGACGGGAGCTTTCGGAGATCGGCCTGGGGAGCAGGCCGTTGATGTACCAGTATCTTCCCGAAAATGAGGCGATACTCTTCGCCCCAAGAAACATCATCGACCACTAGACGGCCGGCGATGCCCCCTGGTCGTGACATGAGAGGGCGATCATCAGCTGCGCCGGCGCGTAGAGGGCCCATGTGAAGACCGTGCTGTGCGGTATCGGCGAAAGGAAGGCGTTCACTGCCAGCACGATGTCCGACACCATGAACATCGTCGCCCCCGCCCTGAGCAGCACCCTCTGCCGCCCCGGTCCGCCCCCCTGGTACCCGTAGGCGAAGTAGACCATGCAGGCGATGAAGAGCATGTAGACGATCAGCGCCGCATCGAGGCCGCCGGACCTGCCCCGCAGCAGCAGGTGGAGAATCACCACGATGGCGGCCAGCACGGCGGCGTTGATAAGGTGGACCGCCTTCCATTTATAACCGCGCGAGAAGGCAATGCAGTAGGCCAGGTGCGTCGCCAGGAAGAAGACGATGCCGTATTTCAGCAGGTCCACCTGGACGATCATGAGGAGCGTATCGGCGATCACCGAGGTGATGAGACCGGCCACCACCAGGTAACGGTACAGCGAGGCCCCTGCGGCTGCCAGGGCGTATACCGCGATTATCAGCACCGCGGCGGTGACGAGCGGCGTGAACAGGTACTTCAGGGGGATGATCTCGAGGAACGCCACGATCTCCCGTATGACGAACAGTACCGCCAGCGCGGCCAGATGAAACCTGAGCTTCTGCATCATTGTGTCCTCCTCTCCAAACATCCCTTTCTGACAGCGCTATGATACATCATTCAGACTTGGCATGTCAAGAAAAAGACACAGCCGTCAGTGCATTACAATCGCCCCCTGGCACTGCGACGACGGGCCTGAGATTCGGTCATTCTTCCGCCATGAATGCCGGGTGCCCTTGACCGGGTCTCATCAAAGCTGGAGATCATACCAGCCGTAGCCGAAGACGGTTGCCTTCCCCCGATGCAGATACTGCCCGAACTGGAGGAGTTGCGTGTATGGGGCCAGCGGTCCCCTGAATTCGATGCTGCCGGTGAAACCGCTCATGTCCTGGCACTCCCTGGTGCTGTTTCGACGGTACGCGGATTGATAGCGGATGTCAGCTCGTACCGTTTTCACTCTTACGGCATCGCGCGCGCAATTCCGGTAATCGATTACCGGCTCGGACCTCTCATAAAACCATGAGAGTGAGGAGAACCGGTCCCTGAGCCGCCTCACTATTGCACCGAAGCTGGGTACTGAGGGGAGTATGATCTCTTCATTTGCGAAAAGATCAATCTCGAACAGGTACGCTCTCATCGACAGAATCTCCTATATATATCTGTTGTGCCAATTAAATTCTTTTATAGTGTAATTAATTTCAAACCATCAGTCGATCGCGCAGAATCAGGCACCCCCATCCGTCGGCGTTGTCTCAAACATCCGATAGTAACGCATACGAGACAAAACGGCATTGACATGCCCTCGCCGGCCGTACCCGGCTCCCTTTCTGAACAAGATGAAAAACACCCCCTGATACCGGAGATTTCATCGCCCTGCTCCCGATGCCTGCGGCCATCTTCCTGATCAGGCTCCATATCGTCTTCTCACCGGATCTTTCCGTACGGTAATCCCCCGGCAATGATAGCTCCCTCCGGAGCCAGCCATGATCGTGACCATCCCAATGAGACCCCTAACTAGGGAAAGGGCATTCCCGGATGCTCAATGGCGTGCTGAAGGCGCCGCGCCACGCGCTCGCAGGCGGCATCCGACCAGTGTATTCCATCGATGGTACACTCCGGTTTCAGCATTCCGTCGTTGTCCAACAGATCAGGCACCTCCACGAAGGTGAACCCGAAGCTCCGGCACAGCTTTCGGTGCAATTCGTTGATGGCATCGAACATGATGTTGACGCCGTCATAGCTGCTGTGAGACACCTCGATCACATAGACCGGATGACCGGAAGCGAAGAGCGCCCGGTAGATTATCCAAAGGTTCTTTACGAGGGAGATCGTATGCCCCTCAGCGGCGTCGTTCGCTCCGACATGCAGGACCACGGCATCGCACACGAACGTATCCAGCGCCCGGGGAATGCGGTTAATCACGCCCTGCGTCGTCGCCCCGTACCTGCCGTAATTGATAATGGCGTACGGCAGGTGGCTTCCCCAGGATCCCATCTGGATCCTGCTGTCGCCGAGCATAAGCAGCGTCATGGTACCTGTCCCGAGGTTTTCGTAGTATACCTCGTCGATATCTCCATCGGCGCTTCCATCGTCATCAAGGCAACCGAGGCAAAAAACCACCAACGCCAACACCAGAACAAATCTCATGACATCCACCCCCGGGATCAGCGAATTCCCGGCGGATACGGAACAATCCGGATCAGCGGAGCATGCGTCTCCGGTTCCTGAATTCGCCGGTTCGAGTTCCCTTTTCAACGGGGCGAACATGGCGGCTGCATGAAGTTAGAAAAGTATGCGAGAATACCCGGGCTGGCCCATTGTACCGGCCACGACCTTGCCCGACACATGGGGGTGCATCTCACGCGGACATGGCTGAATTCATCGACGGTGACCGATAGCCGTGTAATCCTCTGATGCCCCGGAGGCTCCAGGGTATCTTGCGGGCAACAATAGGGGGTGATTCACAGGAAACCGGTGATCACCGTACCGGGGAGGTATCCCTTTTAATGGGGAGAAATCGAAAGCCTGATTCCAGGCCCTCAAATCATCTCTGAATATGGTATATCATCATCTTGCCCAATTCTTCATAAACCGACGTCACTGCAGTATGTAGTCCCCGTGGAATGAACTCCTGGGGAACCATACCCGATACTGCAACAGTACCCCCTTGCCGGGTCCCTTGGCATCCACGACAGAGTTCGCGCCTGCCTGCTCCGGGGTCCCGTACCGCACGATGATGCCGCGGTCGTAGGCGAACACAGGGAGCAGGGGGATCAGGGGTATCATGCCGTATTCCATGCCGCCGTACCCGGACATTCCCGCCAACGACAGGGTGATAAGGTCCTTCACCGCCATGGTCAGACGGGCCGAGACCGCCAGTAGAAAATGATCCTGATATTCGCCTCCCCATATGAAGAAAAAGCGCTTGCGTATCCTCTCGTGAGGAGACCGGGATACCGCTGTTAGCCCGTGCACCAGGGCACGGTACAGCGTCTCGGTATCATATGAGGCAGTGTACGGCGCATGGTACTGCGGAGAAAAGGTCCAGAGCAGTACGTACTGTTCGTCGGGGATGTAATCGATGTACTGCTCTGAGATGTCACTTACCCTGTTCATGATCCCGCCTGTTATGAAATGCTGGAGCAACTGCCCTTCCGGATGGCTTCCGTCTTCCCATGGCAGTCCGACGGTCCGGCATACGGCCTGCCCCTCTCGGCATTACAACATCCGGTATACTCCATTATATCACTCTCACCCTTTGATAGTGCAATTCCGCCTGGGTGCCAGCAAGAATATTCTAATATAAAACCAGATACTGTTATCCATCGAATAACGATATATGGGTGGATCACTGCTTCTATCCTATGTATTTATAATCATTCCAAATCTGTATAAATATTCAATATCCAGGAGAATGAAAAGACTATATTGTGTAATGAACGGTATTCATTTTTTGCATTTAACCATATTTTGCACTGTTTTTCTATTAATCCTCTCCGAATGGCCTCTGCTCAACTCAGACAGGTTAGTATCTACATGATATGATAATCATCAGGATATGACGGATGGTGTCGTAAACATGCGTCGAGGATTAATAAATTGCTACAAATACCTATGGGTTTCTCCGCCGGCAAGGTATTCTCGGATCAGTTGACGAGGTTGTGTGCGGAGGACGCCCCCCTCTTTAACCTGCGAATCCCCAGCGGTAGAGGAGGGGGCCATGGATAGTTTTCTTTAGAGAAATCAGAGACGGATCATGTCTCTATAGGCTCCTCCATTGGTCACATCGGTGAAGCCGCGCTCCTCCAGAATTGCCTTTGCCCGGCCGCTCCTGTTGCCGGAGCGGCAATAGAGTACCACCGGCCTGTCTGCACGGCCGAATCTCTGGATCTCCGCCTCGATCTCACCGAGGGGTATATTGATCGCCCCCGGATAATGCCCTGCATCGAATTCACCGGGGGTCCGCACATCCACCACCAGGGCTCCCTGCCGTATCTTTTCCCTGACGGTGACGGCATCCGCAGCGGAACTGCGGCATCCCCCCGCAAAGGCCAGAATCGCGGTGGTGACAAGCATATTGAGTGTTCGATTATTCATGGCGATCACCATTTTACAGTAATATATTATATACTATAATACTAAAACTCTCGTGATCTTTCAACACCTTTTTCTTCCTTAGCAGGATTCAACAGCACCCCTGCATGAAGGTTGGACGGGAAAGCATCGGCAGAAAAGGTACGGAGAAGCGCTGCAGAGACAGGAGGGTCACCGGTCTTCCGGCTGACTGAAAAAGGTCACCCGGTTGCGCCCCCCCTCTTTTGAATCATAGAGGGCCCGGTCGGCGAACCGGATGAATTCGTCGGTGTCGGCCGGCGAACAGACGTTCGAGGTGGCGACGCCCCCCGACACGGTCACCCGGATCACGGCTCCCTGGTACTCGATGGAGAGTGCCTCAATGAGCCCGCGGATCCTCTCTGAGAACGCCATGGCGTGGTCCCGGATCGTTTCGGGGAGGATGATGGAAAACTCCTCGCCGCCGTATCTGCACGGGATATCGATGGCCCTGGTATTGTCACGGATGACCCTGGCCACCTCGATCAGCACCCTGTCCCCTGCCTGGTGCCCGTAGGTGTCGTTCAGACTCTTGAAATGATCGATGTCGAACATCACCAGCGAGAGGGGGTACCCCTTGCGCTGGCTCCTCCGGAATTCCTCCAGAAGCCTCTCCTTGAAATACTTGTGAATATACAGCTTCGTCATGCCGTCTCTTGTGGCCATGTTGTAAAGGTCCGCGTTCTTGATCGCAATTGCCGACTGCGTTGAGATGTACTGGAGCATCTGAAGATCGAAATCGTCGAAGGTGTCCCGCTTCTTGTTCAGCGCCTCCATCACCCCTATGATCCGCCCGTCAACCGTCAGGGGGACCGCGATGAGCGACCTTGTGTGCATGCTGGTCTTCCGGTCGGCCCTGTCGCTGAAGCGGGGATCGCTCCCGGTATCGGCGATCATGACCGGCGTTCCGTTCTGCCAGACCGTGCCAGCCACCCCCTCCCCCATCCGGAGGCTTGTATCCTTCAGGAGCCTGGAATCCTCCTCCTTGGTGAGGATGGCGAATTCCAGCCGCTGCACCTCGTCGTTCACCAGGAGGATAGAGCTGTGCTCGCAGTCCAGGACCACGCGTACCTGGTTGAGGATCCTGTTCAGCACCTCCACCTTTTCCAGCGAATTGGTGATATAGGTGTTGATCTCGATCAGGACCCTGAGGCGCCTCAGCCGCTCCTCGGTGTCCTGCAGCCGGGAACACTTCTCCTCCAGGTCACGGATACGCTCCCGGTACACGTCCTTCACATCGTCCGCCGCCCCTTTCCCCCTGGCCGGGGCAGCTTTTTTCACCGAGGTACTCTTCTTTGTCCCCATTGCACAGTTCCCAGTATGAATAGTCTGATCACAGCGACGGCAATAAATCAACAGTAAAATTTCGCCGCAGCGGCGGTGAGGAAGGTTTTTTCGACCACCGGTGCAGATACGATGGCCCCGGCCGGTAGGCCCGGGGTGTCTGATTGGCGGAAAACACAGGAAAAAAACAGGAAACATCCGCAGAATACACCGGTAAAAGTCTTGAAAAACACAGTATTGTTCGCAGAATAACGAGACACCACAAACGCGTATCGAAAGGTGGGCACCATGAAAAACACGCTGTTCCACTATTCTCAGGCCATTGTCGCCGCCCTGTACGTTCTGCTCTGCATCACCCCGGCATCGGGTGGCGACATCGTCCTACCGGCACCGGAGACCGACGGCGGCATGCCGCTCATGAGGGCGCTCAGGGTTCGGCACTCTGAACGGGAGTTTTCCCAGAGGGGAATCCCGCTGCAGACCCTCTCGAACCTCCTCTGGGCCGCCGACGGCATCAACAGGCCAGTTACGGGGAAGCGGACCGCCCCCTCGGCCATGAACAGCCGGGAGATCGACATCTACGCCGCCATGAAGGACGGGCTCTATCGCTACAACGCGAAACGGCACGCTCTCGAGGTCGTCGGCGACAGGGACATCCGTCATCTCACCGGAATACAGGATTTCATCAAAACAGCGCCGCTCAACCTGGTCTACGTGGCTGATCATTCCAGAATGGGGAATATAGGGATGGCGGATAAAGAGACCTACTCGGCCATCGACACGGGATACATATCCCAGAACGTATACCTCTTCTGCGCATCCCACGGCCTCGTCACCGTGGCGCGCGGCTACATGGACCGTACGGCCCTGGCAAGGGCCATGGGGCTGACGCCGCAGCAGAAGATCATACTCTCCCAGACGGTGGGATTTCCCAAATAACCAGGACATACACGCCCGCCACCGGGATCGGCAGGGTCGTGCATCGCCCCGCCCGGCTACAGGGTACGATAGGGCGGTTCCGGCAAACCGACATTTTGTCGAAAAAAGTGTTTACATAACAGTATCATACGGGCCATAGGCATCATCAGCACCGGTGAATGGGCACCAGGGGGAATTCAGGAGGCACCGGAGACCGATTCAGATGACAAAGGAAAACTTCTTCTACAACCTCACGCCGGACATTATCATGAAGGCGCTGGAACAGAGCGGCTTCGAGCCCACCGGGCACTGCCTGGCGCTGAACAGCTACGAAAACAGGGTCTACGACCTGAGGCTCGAAGACGGCTCCCACGTGGTGGCGAAATTCTACCGACCCGGCCGCTGGAGCCGCCAGCAGATCCTGGAGGAACACGAGTTTCTGCTGGACCTGGGCAACGACGAGATACCGGTGTGCGCCCCCCTTCCCCTGCCGGGGGGAACGACGCTTGAGGAGATACAGGGTCTGCTCTACGCCATCTGGCCGCGCACCGGCGGCAGGGTGCCGGACGAGCTCTCCGACGAAGAGGTGGCGATGCTGGGGCGTCTCTGCGCCAGGATCCACAACAACGGCGCCGCGAAACCGGCACCCCACCGGATATCGCTCACCGGCGATGCCTACGGGCTGAAGCCCCTGGCTTTCCTGGAGGAGGGAGGGTTTCTCCCCCCGCACCTGAGGGACCGCTACCGCGCGGCGGTGCTGGAGATCGTGGAGATCTACGAGGCCCTGAGGAGGGACGTACCGATGCACAGGATTCACGGAGACTGTCACCTGGGGAACCTCCTTCGCGGCGGCCAGGGGTGGTTCTTCCTGGACTTCGACGACTTTCTCTCCGGCCCCGCCGTCCAGGATCTGTGGATGCTGGTACCGGCGCGCGACCGGGAGGGGCTCCGACAGCGCGAAATATTCCTGGAGGCCTATCGCCAGTTCCGTGATTTCCAGTACTCGTGGCTCCACCTGATCGAGCCCCTCAGGGCGCTCCGGTACATCCGCTACGCCGCGTGGATAGCCCAGCGCTGGGAGGACCCGGCATTTCCCGCCGCCTTCCCCCACTTCGGCACGGTGGAATACTGGGAGAAGGAGACCGAGGACCTGGAGGAGCAGCTTCGGTATTTTTACGGGCACACCGAGGACCTGCCCGAGGGGGTAAAAAAGCCGGAGGAATCCGGCGAGCCGGAACAGGAGCTGACCAACAGGGATTTCTTCTGGGACTGGGAGGAGAAATAGACCGGAAACTATAGTTCTTGTTCAGATCCTTGTCGTCATGCTATCGTCTGAAGTTTCTTCCTCTGGCGTATGCCGGCGGCCGCGCTTCATTCACGATAAGATTTCGCCCTTCGATGTTGAAACCGTTCAATGCGTCCTTGGCTTTTATCGCTTCCGATTCTTCGGACATCTCCACAAAACCGAAGGCGTTCTTCCCGAGAATCTTGATCTCGATCACACGGCCGTACCGGGAAAAAAGATCATTCAACAGACCCTTGCTTGCCTTGGCGCCGATGTTGCCGATATAGAGAGTTGATCCCTGCATGTTATATCTCCATGTGGTAATTTTAGACATTTTGAATCAGCACCATATGATGTCAATGGTTATATATAGCGACCATTCATTTCCTTGGCGAAATGAACAGCACTGCCGGAAAGATCGCTCACAACCGACGCATTCGATGGCAAGAGTGTACGGAGAGACCTCCATCACGAAGAGATCCCCTTATCGGACATCCCCCGATCATGATCGCCGGAAACCCTTTGCGGTCCTCCGTCCGCTCCCTGTTCCTCCCATGGAGAACCGATCCAGGATCTGTACAATCCGATCCTTACGGTCGTATTAATGTTTTATCCGGTGACCCCTTGATTATAATCAAATTCATGTGCATATTTAAACATCAGCTGAATTTCAGCGATCGTGATCGGCCGATTCATTATTACCTGAAAGAGGGACACCCATGGCAAGAATCAGCTTTCTGTTCGGATTCACCCTGCGTCTGGAGATATACGCGAACCTGATTGTCGTGCCCCTGGCGCTCTATTTCGTTGTTGTCGGCAATGGCACAACGGGTCAGAAGACCATCGACCTGGCAATCTCGGCCGTCATCGCAGCCGGCTCGATGACCGTTGTCGTCATCATCTACAGATTATTCCGCCTCGGCTCACTGCTGGGTCAGCTGAAAAGGGAGGGGGCGGACTTCATCGCTATCAAGCGGCGGCTCCTCGCCTATCCGGCGATTGAGGTGGTACTGATGGGCATCCGCTGGGGGGTGGGCGTGGCCGTGGCAATGGTGGTCTTCAACCTTTCATACCCCCTCACCATGAACGATCGCATCACCTTCATCCTGGCGTACCCCCTCTGCATACCGGTCGCACTGGTGATCGCCTACTTCACGACGGAAAACAGCCTTTACCGCTATCACCTTGACGAGCGGATACGTACCGCCGAGATGAAGCGGGCGAAGGGGCCCTCCTTCACCCTGTACCGCCGGTTTCTCTCCATCGTCATATCCTGTCTCATGATACCGTCGATCATCCTGGGTTATTTCCTTTTCCTCTCCAGCGTCCGGGGCGTGAGCTTCTCCAACCTTGAGCTCCATCTCGGTTTTGTGGCGGTACTCTCGTTTCTTGCCATCATGATAAGCCTCTATGAGGGGACCAAGGGGATGCGGCGCGGGATCGCGTCGGTCACCGAAATTCTTAACGGCATGAAAAACGGCGAGCTCGCCGCCGATGCCCCCCCGGTGCTCACCGCAGATGAGACCGGGGTCATCAGCGAGACGGCCGGGGCCCTGCTCCTCCGGTTCAACCAGCTCATCAGCAGCTTCAAAAGCACGGCAGATACCATGAACAGCATCAGCGACCAGCTGAGCCTCACCGCCCAGTCGCTCTCGTCATCCGCCAGCGAGCAGGCGGCGAACGTGGAGGAGATATCCTCGTCCATGGAGGAGATGAGCGCCGCCATCGCCAGGAACGCCGAAAACGCGCGGCGGACAAGCAGTAGCGCCGCCAGCGCCTCGACGAGCGCCCTGGAGGGGAAGGAATCCGTACAGAAGACCATCGATGCCATGAAGACCATCTCAGAACGGGTGGCCTTCATCGAGAACATCGCCTACCAGACGAATCTCCTTTCCCTGAACGCATCCATCGAGGCGGTCAGGGCAGGGACTCACGGCAGGGGTTTCTCTGTCGTCGCCGGGGAGGTGCGAAGCCTGGCGGAAAAGAGCCAGCGCGCCTCCAGCGACATCACCACCCTCATGCAGCAGAGCCTCCAGGTTGCGGACAGGACCGGCGACCTCATCGAGAAAATGCAGCCGGAGATCGCCACGACCACCGAGCTGGTGGAGGCCATCACCAGCGCCTCCGACGAGCAGACCCAGGGAGTGGAGCAAATCACCGGCGGGATGAACCAGCTGAACGACATCTCCCAGCAGAACGCCGCCTCGGCAGAGGAGCTCGCCGCCGCTGCGCAGGAGCTGAACAGCAACGCCAAGACGTTGCTCTCCCTCACGAACTTCTTCAGGGTGTGAGGGGAGATCGGAGGAGCCGCCGCAGAGCTTTGCGGCGTCTGATCCCTAACGTCGTTCGGCAGCCATTCGCCCATCCATTGAAAAAAAGAGAGGGCGCCGTAGCGCCCTCCCCCCCTCTGCATTTTCGTTCTTTCCTACTGAATCGGCCGTTCCTCGGGGCGATGCTCCTGCTGCTGCGGCAGCACCTGCTGGTTGCCGGCATCCATGGTGGAGAGGAGGTACTGTCCCGTGGTGTTGCCGTAGCTCTTCACCACCACCGTGTACTGCCCCGGCCCCAGGTGCCGCGCGATCAGGGCGTTGCGTCCCCTGGCGCCGTCATCGTCGGAGATGATCATGGTGCCGGTGCCGTCCAAAAGCTCCAGGTACGGGTCCAGCATGGAGTTGCCGGCACTCTTGGCCCGGATCACCACGTTGGTGTAGCTGGCGACGTTGAACCTGTACCGGTCCCTCTGCTGCGGATGCGAGATGGTGCCGGTGACCGACTGGCCCAGCTGGATGGTGCGCTCCACCGCCTGCACGTCCTCGTTCACCGCGGTGCGGAGGACGTAATCCCCCCCCGACCCGCCGTATCCCGACAGGACGATGCTGTAGGTTCCCTCGCTCAGGAAGTGGACGATGCGGGCGTTCAGGTTCCCGCCGCCGTCATCGTCCTGGGCGACGGTCATCCCGTTCTTCGACTTCAGCGTGAGGTACGGGTCGAGGTTGGAGCCCGGCCCCTTCTCCGCGTCGATGGTGACGAGGCCCGATTTCTTCATGGTGAGTGAATAGTACTCCTGCCCCCTGGGCGCGAGCGTGCCGGTCTTGGTTTCACCCAGGGTGATCCGCTTCGCCTCCATACTCCGGACCGTCAGGCTGTAGGCGCCGCTGGAGGTGCCCAAGCCGCTGGTCATGATGTAGTACTCCCCCCTGGTGAAGTAGTTGACGATCCGCGAGTTGAGGTTCCCCCCGCTGTCGTCGTCGCGGGTGATGACCTTCCCCTCGCCGGTCATGAGGGTCAGGAAGGGATCTATGGTGGAGCCTGCCGCCTTGACCATGTCGATGGTGCACATCCCCTCCTTGGCCGCGTTGAACCGGTAGATGTCGAACTCGCCGGACTTAAGTGAGCCGCTCTTGGTCTCGCCGGCGGCGATCCCTCTGCTGGACTGGCCCTTCGCCGAGAGGTTGTACTGTCCCGAGGTGTTGCCGTAGGCGCTCGATATCACACGGTAGCTCCCCTTCTTCAGCTTGCCGATGATCATGGCGCTCCTGTCCCTCCCCCCGCTGTCGTCGTCACGGTTGATGAGCTCCCCCTGGGAGGTCTCCAGGGTCAGGTAGGGATCGAGCCCTGATGCGTCCGCCCTCCTGTTCAGCAGCACCACCAGCGCCTCATGGTCTATCGTCATGGTGTAGGTGTGCCGCGCCTCGGGGATGAGCCAGCCGTTCCTGGTCTGCCCCGGGGCGATGGTGGTGAAAGGCTGCGGATTCACCGTGCTCTTATCGGCGCTGATCCTGTATCCTCCCCCCGCCACGTCCGATCCCTCGGAGATGACGATGAAGTTCCCCTCGGGGAGGTAGCAGGTTATCTTCGCGTTCAGCTCGCCGCCGCTGTCATCGTCGCGGTACAGCAGCCGGCCGGTCTCGTCCCCCACGGCAAGGAAGGGGTCCAGGGCCGACTGTTCGGTCCTCTCGCTCCTGATGTCGTAGAGGCCCTTCTGGGTCACCGCGAGGGAATAGTACTGCCTCTCCCCCGGCTGCAGCGTCGCCGTGAAGGGCTGCCCCAGGGAGAGCTGGCGGATCTCCAGCTCCTTCACCGACAGGACGTAGTCGCCGGCGGAGGCGGCATAGCCCTTGATGACGACCTTGTATCTCCCCCCGTCAACGAAGGCCTGTATCCTGGCGTTCAGGTTGCCGCCGCTGTCGTCGTCCTGCTTCAGGGGTGTGCCGTTGTCCGTCATGAGGACCAGGTACGGGTCCAGGTTCGATCCCTGGGCCTTGGTCCCGTCGATCAGCAGCATCTTCCTGCTATCCAGCGAAAGGCTGTACTGATGCGCCTCGTACTGGCCGATGGCGCCGGTCCTGGTATCGCCCAGGCTGATGCTCCCCTTGTCTCTGACGGTGGGCTGGGCGCCGCCCCCACCCTCGCCCTGGCGGCTCACCGCAACGCGGTAGGAGCCGGCAGACTGGCCGTAGCCGCGGACGATGACCGTGTAGGTGCCGGGCTGAAGCTGCACGCTGAGGCGCGCGTTCCTCCCCTGACCGCCGTCGTCGTCGGAGCCCAGCGTGGCCCCCGAGCCGTCCTGCAGCTCCACCATGGGGTCGAAATCCGGCTGGGTCGCGATAACATCGATCACCAGCGGGCCCGCCTCGCTCACCCTGAGCGTGTGCCTCGCCGCGCCGCCCGACTGGACAGAACCGGTCTCGCTCCCTCCGACGCGAAGCCCCCCGAGTCCGATGGTGGCGCAGGAAGTGACGGAGAGGACGAATGAAATCGACGCGATCACCCCGACGAGCAATGCTCTGACCGATAGGTTAGTATTCATGGAAACCCCCGTTGCCTTAATGATGGGCAGAAATATGTCTGTTATAAGATAATAATTGCAAGATATTTATTCAACCGGGATTAAAATATTCCCCGGTTGCCACATCCCCTGGGGCATGAATTCCGTCCCGGGAGCATCGATTTCACCCCTTTTATGCACATAAATCAATTTATGACGGATATATTCCGGTGAAGGACGGGCCGGCGGCATTTCCCCGCTTGCAGTGGGCATATTCGCTTGACTACTGGGCACTGTTTTGATAGTTTACAATAAATACTACATGCGGGGGTTATCAGGTATGAAACGACTGCTCGTCTACACAACGGCATTGGGCATCGCCGCGCTGACGTTTTCATGTTATTCCGGCCCACAGGCCGAGGAGGCGATCCAGGAACCGGTGCAGAACAAGGTGCAGATACAGGAGCCAGTAAAGGAAGAGGTACAGCCCGTCGTGGAGGAGAAGGTGGAGGAACCGGTCCAGGAGATCTCCCTCTCCAGACGATATTCGGTGGAAGGAAAGAACGCCGCAGGACGCGAGTATAACGGCACCGTCAACGTATTGAAGACCGGCAAGGGCTACAACCTGACCATGAAGCTCAGGACAAGGGTGATCCGCGGCACCGGGACGCTGGAGGGGAACAGGCTCACCGTGCTCTGGGGCAAGGGGCGCAGGTTTGAATACGACGTCAGGGACGACGGCACCATCAGGAGCACCTGGGAGAGGGGTGAGGAGGTCTTCACGCCACAGCGGTAACCACGGCATTACGGTATCGGGGAGATCTCGGCAATACAGGCGTATCGCCCGGCTCCCCGGTAGACCTCCAGAATCTCCAGGACCGCCAGGCGCCCCCCCGCCACGCCGGCGGCATCCCCCTCAACGGCGAACTTCCGGCTACCGGCGTTCCCCGCGAAAATCAGCTCCTGCACCGCGATCCTCTCGCCGATCCTGAAATTGATCCCCTCCCTGGCAAAATCCGCCCTCTCCGCCCTGTAGATACGGAGTCGCAGGACCCGAATCCCCCGCGTCCCACGAAGGGGCCGCGGCGATGTCGCACCCACGGTCGTTATCCTCAATGCGCCGAAGGGACCGGGGGAGAAGAAGGCGATCCGCTCCCCCTCGGGCCCTCCATCCCTGCCGGTGACCCAGCCGGTGACCGCTTTCCCGTCAAAGGCCTTCTCGGGACCGAAGCCCCTGCGTCCCGAGTCCCGGTGCCGGCTCGTGGCGAAATATTCCCCCTTCTCCGGCGCAGCCCGCAGTACGAAGTAGAAGGGCTCGTCCCTGAAGGGATAGGCGGCGAGGAGGTTTGCCGTCTCCAGCTTCGCCGATTCAATCGCCCTGTCAAGGGGCGTTTTCCCCCGCAGATCCTTCTGATGGATCACCGCTCCGCCCTCCAGCAGGAGCTGCGCCGCCGCGGTCCTGCCGTACCTCGCCGCCAGATGGAGGGGGGTCATCCCCTCATGCTGCGGCGAGGCCTTCATCGCGGCGGCGCCCCCCTTCCGCGCCAGCAGGCGCACCGTTTCACCGTGGTCCCACTGCACCGCCAGGTGGAGCGGCGTGTATCCCTGGGCGTTCACCAGGTCCGTTCTTGACCCCCTCGCCATAAGGAGCCCCGCGATCCCCTCCAGACCGAGAAAGGCCGCGCGATGGAGCGGCGTCAGGCCGTCGTTGTTCTGCAAGTCGATGGGGGCGCCTCCGGAAAGGAGCAGGGAGACGATCTCCTCCCCTCTCTCGTGCACCGCCAGATGGAGGGGGGTATTCCCGTCGAGATTCCTGGCGTCCAGCGGCGCGCCCGCGGCGACCAGATCGCGGACCGACTGCACGTTCTCCTCCAGGGCGGCCAGGTGAAGGGGCGTGTTCTTCTCCTCGTTCTCCGCCAGCACGTCGGCGCCGCGGCCTATCAGGTAGGCCACCACCGGGGAATTCCCGTGCTCCGCGGCCTCGTGAAGGGGCGTCCAGCCCCCGCGGTCCCTCCAGTTCACCCCTCCCCCCCGCTCCACCAGGAGGCTCACGAAATCAACCCCGGCGACGCCGCAGGCCCGGTGAAGGGGGGTGGAGCCGTTCATGTCGCGGTCCTCTACCGATGCCCCCTGCCGGAGCAGCATCCTGGCGGGCCCGATGCTGCCGTAGGAGAGGGCCTCCATGAGGGGGGTGATTCCGTTCCTGTCGGCGGCGTTCACGTTCGCCCCCCGCGCCACCAGGCGGGCGATGATCCTGTCCCTGGCGGCGGTCCTGCTCCCCTCCACCGCATAGAGGCAGTAGAAGAGGGGCGTCTTCCCGTCGCTGTCCCTGTGGTTCACGTCGGCCCCCTGCCGCAGGAGACGTTCAATCCCCCCCAGGTCAAGCCGGTACACCGCGGAATGGAGTATGGGGATCGACAGTACCGGAACCGCGGCCGGTCCCTGCAGGAGAATCAGGAGGCACCATCCCCCAAGGCATCGCCGCGCAGCCGTGCCACCGGCCCGGCACCGCATTCGCCCTCCCTGTAGCCTCCCCATCATTGTCAGATCCTTCCGTATGCAGGTTTCATTGTCGTACAGAGACTACCGGGCCATGATTTTTTCGCAATACATTCACGCTTGGCCTGGGCTTTTTTTACCGATATAAAAATGAGGTGCATTTTTACAGTTCCCGCTCTACCATGGGCTCCGTCAGACCGGAGGGGCATGGGAATCGGGAAGAGACAGGGGGATCGATGATGCAGAGTGCCGTAAAAACCGCCGCCCTCTGGGCCTGTGCCCTGTGCCTTCTGTATTGTCCGCCCGCTGCACGGGGCGAAGAGGCTCATGACATCGACCGCGGCAACTTCGGCATCTTCCAGAGCGGCGAGCTGGAGGACGAGGTCTTCGGCTGGTACTACCATGAGCACAACGGGTACGGCACGCAGAAGCACATCGAATCCGCCCGCCGGATGAGGTACGAAAATACGGTGGTCATGCAGCGGTCCGGGGAGAAGCGTCTGTACGACCAGAATATCCTCCTGGCCTCCCTGTTCCGGGGGCAGGTGCTCCACCGCGAGCTGGGGAATATGAGGGACCTTTTAAAGGGCGCGGTCTTTATCGATATCGGCAGCGGGATACTCTGCGGCAGGGGCGCCCCGACGGTGCGGGACATCTTCGAGGACGATCGCCTCTGGACAAACCTCTCCTTTATCATCGCAACGGACATCAACGGACCCCACAGCCGCTACATCGACAGCTACCGGATCCACCGCCGCGATCTCCCCTTCCCCGTGCGGATGGTGGGGATGAAGATGATCTGGCGGCGGCACTTCTACACCCTCACCCGGGGGCTCCTGGGGGCCGGCACTCCCCTGATACTCAGGTCGGCAAACGCCGGCCCCGACCTCTACTATCCCCCGCACTATCTGATCGAGCACTTCCGCGCGATCCTGCGGGAATACCGGGAGCGGAACGTGCTCTACCTATACAACAAGTTCGTCCTGTTTAAGCCGGCGGAAGAATCATGCTTCCAGAAGATCGGCGAGATCGACTCGTCGGTGGGGATGTCCCACAGATCCAGGACCTGGAACAAAGTGGACTGGGAGAAGCGAAGGCTGGAGGACTTCTTCACGCCCAACGAGGGTATCATCACGGTGCAGCGGGGCGTCACTGGTTCTTCAGGAAGAAACTGATCTGCTTCATCAGCATGCCGGGGTTGCTCTCCACGAAGTTGTAGATGTCCTCGGCCTTCATCGCGTAGAGGGAGACCGGGCCTGGGTGCGAGAAGGTGTAGGACGAGGCCTCCCCCCGGTGCACCTTCTGGAGGGATCCGATCAGATCCCCCCGCTCGAGCCTGGAGATGATCTTCCCGTCCTTGCGCACCTCCACCTCCCCCTCCCGTATGAGGTAAATGAAATCGATGGGCTTCCCCTCGCGGAGCAGCGTGCCGGCCCCCTTCCTCTCCATGGGGATGAAGATGGATTCGAGCCAGGTCTTCTGCGACGAGGTGCAGCTCTGGAAAAAGGGGTTCAGCGAGAGGAGATTCCAGGTCTCACTGCTCCGGATACGGGCGAGACGGTGCAGGGTCTGCTCAAAATCGGTCCCCACGATGAAGTTCAAAAACTTGTTACGCTCCACCGTGTACACGGTCACGTCAGTCTCCGCCACCACGTCGGCGGCCCTGTTCCCCTCGGTGACCAACGCCACCTCGCCGAAATAGTCGTAGGTGCCGTAGAGCTTCTTCTCCTCGAGCCCCCCGCTGTGCACGGAGACGTTCCCCGAATAAATGATGAAGAACTTGTCCCCCCTGGAGCCCTTCCTGATGATCACGTCCCCCTTCGTATAGTGCTCCTCCTCCACGATGTTCAGGAACTCCTGGGCCTTCTCCACCGGCAGCCCGTGGAGGAAATCGAGATGCCGCAGCACCGCCAGTATCCTGTTGGCGTCCTCGAAGCGCGGGGGCGTCGCCATGAAGTAGAGGGTGTGCTCCATGCCGAAGGTGGCCAGGGTCAGGTCGGTCTTCTCCGGGAAATCCTTCTTAGCGATGTGGTACACCACGATCCGCTTCTGCAGGTCCGGGGGGAGAGAATTCAGGTAGCGGATGGGCGTGTGCAGCGGCGCGATGCCGGATTCATGGTAGATCACCTTGGAATCCCATGGAAAATTGCTGAGCTCCTCGTACCGCTCCCTGGAGATCACCCCCTCGTCCAGGAGCCTTTTATGCAGCTGGGGATCGTTGTTGTGGTCCGACGAGTAGACGAAGCTCTGGTCCTGGAACTCCATCTTGAATCCCAGGGTGGGGATGGAATGGAGCGTGTAGAAAAAGTCAAACCGCGCGTTGTGGATGAACACCGGCGTCCCAATCTTCACCGGGTGAAACTTGAAGAGCTTCATCAGGTAGGAAATCTCGACGCCGGAGAGCTGCGAGTACTTCCGGAGAAAGCTCATCATCACCGTTTCGGTGGCATACACCTTCACCTTCCCCTCCTCCAGTATCTTCTGGAAGGTGCCCGCGTCGTGGTCCGCGTGGCAGTGGGTCAGGATGATGCTGTCGATGAGCTTGGGGTTGACGTTCGAGGACTCGAGCCATTCCGTGGAGTCCACCGGGGGATCCACCATGAGTCCCTGATGGTCGAGCCATATGATGAATCCCGATGTGTTCTCGTCGGGATCGAACCCGTGGCTCGGTCCCAGGCAGGTGACCCCGAAGATGGGCGGCACATAGGGCTCCGAGAGCCGCTCCCCTATCTTGTACTTCGGCTTGTACTCGATATCCCCGGGAACCACGGCGATGAGCTCGCTGCCGTGGTGCACCTCGTAATCCCCCCCTTCGGCGATGGATACGGTGACGCCCTTGATGGTGAACCTGTTGTCCTTGAATATGCCGAAGGAGACCAGGTCGGAGAGCTTCAGGTTGTTCCTGAAAAAGTTCATCTCCTTTTTCAGGTCCGGAACGGGCAGCGTGCTTCCGGAGTTCGTATAGTCATTGACAATATCGAGCTTCTCGGGGCCGAAGAGCGCCTCCTGGAGCACCCGCTTCATACTCTGGAACTGGTCCTCCCGGCACAGTATCACGGTTTTTTTCTTTCGAAGGAAAAAGTTGTAATACAGGGGGAATTCGATCTCACCGACGCTGATCCCCTTGAGCCAGTTGAACATGAAGAAGGGGAGCACCAGTATGCCGGGGACGTCCTTCTCCATGCTCATGGTGTCCTTGATGGTCTCCGGAGGCGATCCGAACTGTATATAACCGGCGGGGGTATCGACGAGATACCCCCCCCTGGGCAATGTGATCACGTTGTCTGTCATGGCATTTTCGAATATTCGTCCCGATGCCTCGTCACCTATCACAGGGGCCGTATTTTTCAATAAAAAAACTGCGTGCCGGCCATTATTTTCCCGGCACGCGCCTTCGGAAACGCCCGCGGGGCCCGCTCAGCGCCGGTAGCGTGCGCTGGCCGGTTTTCTCTTGTTGATCCCCTCGACCTTCTTCTGGACGATCTTGATTATTCCCGGCTCGGACTTGACCTTCCTTACGGGGAATTTCTTCCAGTCGATGCGGTGTACCACGTCCGACAGGTCCACCAGGTCTTTGTGCACGGTGTTTTCGTCCCCGCACCAGAGGGACACCGTGGCGCCCGATTCCTTTGCTGATTCGATGGCGGGGATGAAGTCGCTGTCTCCCGCCACCACGATGGCGTGCTGGATATGTCCGGCGGCGGTATGGCGCACCATGTCAACAGAAAGGAGCACGTCGACGCGCTTCTGCTCGAAGGTCTCACGGTGCCCGTCCCAGCGTCTCTGGAGCTTACCCAGGCGTACCGACCAGCGTTCCAGCGACGTGATCTCTTCCATGAAGGCCTCGTGTTCGGCCATGCGTTTCTTCTCGGCATCGGTCGGCTCGGGGGACATCCAGGGGGGGCAGTAATAGAAATAGCAACGAAGCAGGTCCAGCGGGACCGATTTCCTGAGCGGCTTCAGCAAATAGTCCGCCAGGTCACGATAGTTCGGTGCGAGGTTGGTCTGCTTCAGGTGTGACAGGACGTATGCCCCGTCGATAAAGATTGCGGCTCTCATCAATTCCTCCAGGTAGTTAATTCATTGCGGCGCGACCAGACATCAACGCCCCGGCCGCCCGAGAGGTGTTCATGCGGTGCGTGTATTTATCACGGTCCGATCGCCACCGCAGGGGAGAACACCCTCTGTACAAAGGATTATCACGTTATATATCCCGATTGTTAATTACAAGCTCTTTTTTTGCGACCCCGCTTGTTCAATTGTCGTGCAAAATTATCTTGCATGCCCCAGGGCACTGTGGTAGCATCAGAAACGGGGAGGAAATTCAGCATGGACAGGGGACTTCATATTCTGGTGACCGGTGCCACCGGCATGGTTGGTTCCGAGCTCCTCAGGCAGGCGGTGTCGGACGACGACGTCGAAAGGGTCACCTGCATCGTCAGGCGGCCGCTGGAGGTGGCGCATCACAAGATCGAGACGATACTCCACGGCGACTTCCTGGATTATGCCCCATTCAGGGATCTTTTCGGGAGTATCGATGCCTGCGCCTGGTGCCTGGGGGTATCGCAGACCCAGGTGGGCAGGGAGGAGTACGAGAGTATC
The DNA here is from genome assembly GCA_016929135.1 of Spirochaetota bacterium. GTDB lineage: Bacteria > Spirochaetota > UBA4802 > UBA4802 > UBA5550 > JAFGJK01. The sequence goes on from JAFGJK010000002.1 coordinate 64,630, forward strand.
ACCCACGACTACGCCGTCACCGCCGCCGCGGCGATGCGCAGTGTGAACCCGTCCCTGACCTTTCTGTTCGTCAGCGGCATGGGGGCGGACCCCACGGGCAAACGCAGGGCCCTCTTCGCGCGCGTGAAGGGACGGACCGAGGGGGACTTAACGCAGGCGGGATTCGGCCGGCTCTTTATCCTGCGGCCCGGCGTGATACGGCCGGTACACCGGCCCCGCAACTCCCCCCTGGCCAACAGGCTCTTCATGCGCCTCTACCCGCTGATGAGGCTGCTCACCCCCTCCATGGTGATCACCGCATCCGAGCTGGGCAGGGTGATGCTGCGCATCATGAAAGAGGGGGCGCCGATACAGGTGCTGGAGAACAGGGACCTGCGGCGTCTGATCCCCGCGCCGTCACCGACGGCCCACGTGGCACGGGGGTGATCATGCCACGGGCGACGGCGGCATCGACACAGGGTGGGCACCGCCCACCGCATCACAGGGCACCTCGATGCCGTCTCATGGTGCAACGAGCAGGGGCACGAATATGGAATACCACATCGCACTGACGACCATCATCGCCACCATCGTGGTCGGCTCGCTCTGCATAGCCATCGCCGAGAGAACGGGAACACCGGCAATCCTCTACTTCTTTGCCTCGGGAATACTCCTGGGGAGGCACGCCCTCGGCATAATCGATCCGGAGTCCCTCGGTGGCGGCCTGAGGATCATCATCAGCCTCTTCGTGAGCATAATTCTTTTCGAGGGGGGGCTCTCCCTCGATGTGCCCGGCCTGCGGCAGATCAACCGGGCGCTGCTGCGGCAAATCATCCTGACGATCCTGATCATGTGCCCCGCGGCATTCCTGGCCGCGTACTTCATCATGGGCATGAGCCGCGAGGCGTCACTGACCTTCGCATCGCTGTGCATCGTCACCGGGCCGACGGTGATCAAGCCGATACTGCGCCACATCCCGCTGCGCAACAGCGTCAAGACCTTCCTGAACGGGGAATCGGTCATCATCGACGCCGTCGGTGCCGTTCTGGCCATCGTCGTCCTGGACTTCGTGCTCTCCACGCAGTTCGTTCACAACGCCGTTCTCACCTTCTTCTACTCCATCGGATTCGGCATACTCTCGGGTGCCATCTTCGGGCTTGTCATGAGATTCCTTCTCGCCGAGACGCGTCTCATAGGCGAATCGGTGAAGAGCATCTTCCTCCTGGGGGTCCTCTTCCTTAATTACATAGCCTCGGAATCCATCATCAGGGAATCGGGGCTGATGGCGGTGGCAGTCTTCGGCATCATCATGAGCACCATGGACTTCAGCCTGAAGGATTCGCTCCTCTCCTTCAAGGACAGGATCACCCAGATAATCATCTCCATACTGTTCATCCTCCTCTCGGCGCAGATAGACTACCGGATGCTCACCTCCATCGCCCTGGAGGGATCCATTGTGGTGATCCTGCTGGTCCTGATACGTTTCCCCATCGTCTTCGCCAGCACCATGGGGGAGGCACTGAGCGCCATGGAGCGCCTGTTTATCGGATGGATTGGTCCGCGCGGCATCATAGGGTTCTCAGTGGCATCGCTGGCGGCGATAAAGCTGAGGGAGGCCGGAATCGGCGATTCAGGGATGATCGTGCCGCTGATCTTCCTGCTGATGGCCGTGACGGTGCTCCTCCAGGGACTCTCGGCCGGATTACTCGCCCGGAGGATGAGGATCACCGTGTACGGCGACCGCAACATTCTGCTCCTGGGAGTCAACGACATCTCCCTGACCGTGGCGGAGCAGTGGCGGACCCACGGAAACGACGTCCTCTTTATCGATTCCTTTGCGAAGAACCACGCCCGTGCCACCGGCAGCGGCTTCCCCTGCATACTGGGCAACGGGCTGAGCGCCCGGACATACACCAGCATCGACGTCGAGCATTTCAACTCCGCCTTCGCGGTGACGAGCAACGACGAGATCAACGTCCTCTTCTGCCGGTTCATGAAGGACAACTACGGCATCTCGCACCTGTACTGCCTCCTGTCGTCGAAATCGAGCGAAGAGCTCGATGACATCATCCGATTCAGCGAGATCACCACCATGCACATCCCGCGCACCACGATGAAGTGGCGGAACCTCGTCGATTCGATATTCCTTCTGCTGAAGAAGATGAGGGTTACGAGCTGCACGGTGCGGTTGAAGGATATCGAGGGGGGGGACGTGGCCGAATACTCACAGCAGAACGAATGCCACCTGCTCTGCGTGATCAGGGGGGACGAGTGCCACATACATTCCCCGGCGATGAGGCTTGAGCCGGAGGACGAATTAATCTTCATCTCCGGTGGAAAAATCAAGGCAGAATGAGTATATTGAAAACAATCGAGAAAATTTCGGCCACTCACGCACGGCAGTCCCCCCGATAAAGCAGTCTTCCGGAACACGCCGGCCGGGGCAATCCTTCAAGGAAATACGAGATCATGCGGAAAAAAGCATTCCTTTACAGCGTCATTCTCGCGGCCACCGTTGCGATCGGTCTTGTCGACATCTACCTCTCCTTCATGTACCGCTTCTCCATCTTTTTCATTCTGCTGATCTTCATCTCCAGCCTGTACCTGCACCGGTATTTCAGCTATTGCATCGCCGCCATCTCCCTGATCTCGATGTTCCTCTCCTATTATCTGCACGATGAGACGATTCACGCGCACCTGATCTGGAACACCCTGGTGATGGCGGCGCTCTATGTCTTCATCCTGATCATCGTCGAGAGGTTCACGCACTCCCTGAGGATCAAGAGGGACAACGCGATCCTTGAGGAGCGGCTGCGGGCGCAGGAGAAGGTGCTGAAGGAGAAGGAGCACCTGATCCGCGAGATACACCACCGGATGAAGAACATGCTCACGACCCTGACCTCGCTCATCAGTCTCTCCTCGAAATCAAACGAGGAGGACACGCTCCTCGCCGTCACCAACCGCCTCAACACCTATACCGTCCTCTACAGCAAACTCGCCTATACGCCCCACAGGGAGTATACGGTACAACTGAAGGGCTACCTGCAGGAGATCATATCCCTCATTCTCAGGACATCAAACGATGCGGGAAAGAGCATCGAATACCGGATCCAGGGGGACGACTGCGAGATCCGCTCCCCCGAGGCGAGCCTCATCGGCCTCATCGTCAACGAGCTGACCACCAACTCCCTGCAGCACGCCTTTCGGGAGAGCGCCTCCGGTCTCATCGAGATTTCGGTATCACAAACAGGGCCCGACAGCCTCGAGATGCGGTATCACGACAGCGGCCCGGGCTTCGATCCCGAGGTCCTCGAGCAGGGCGAGGGGCATCTGGGGATGCAGCTCATCAGGACCCTCACAGCGCAACTCAACGGCAGCTACCGCTACCAGCGCAACAGCGGCTCGGAATACAGCTTCACCTTCGGTATCGCGTCAAACGCTCATCCCGGAGACTGATTGTTCCCCGGCCCCCCCCCCGCCGAGTCCAGCAACCGCCGCAGGAGATCATGCACCTCATCGACACCCTCGATGAAGAATCTGGCGGCTGTCTTGCCGTAGCCGACCTTCACCGAATATCCGTTCTCGGGGATCGCCCTGAAAAGATCCTCGTCGGTTGCCCCGTCCCCCACGCCGAGAATGAATTCGTATCCTTTCAGGGAAAGCAGGTAGGTCACGATCTTACCCTTGTTGATATCGTGGCTCCGTATCTCCAGCACCTTCTCGCCGTCGATGATCCCGAGATTGTGGTTCGCCACCATGTTCAGAAGGTTCCCCTTGAGCTCCATCAGGCGCATCGATGAGAGGCCCACGTCGCAGCGCCGGTAGTGCCACGCCAGCGAAAAATCCTTCTCCTCGACGAAGGAGCCGGGGGTCCTGTCGGAATACTGCTCCAGCAGCGGGCGAATCTCATTCTTCCATTGCGTCTCGCACGGGATCGCCTGCGTCCAGCTGCCCCCCGGCGTCCGTATCCAGGCGCCGTGATCGGAGACTAGGGTGACCGGCAGATCCGCAAAGTACCGGTCCATGAACTGCCTGGCGCGGCCGCTGATGACGACGACATCGGTTCCACCAATTTCGGCCAGCTCCCCGAGCAATGTGAGCGTGGCTGTGTCCGGGATGGCATCCTGCGGACGCGCCCTGAAGCGCACCAGCGTCCCGTCATAGTCCAGGAAGAGGACTCGCTCCCTGATCCGGGAAAAATTCTCGACGATCCCCTTCAGGTTGTCCCCGATGAGCCACCGCTCGGTGTACTGGATCTCCATGGCCGGGGGGGCTGAGAGTTTGTCGATAAACGATGATGTCCACTGGGCCACGTCATTCTTTTTCAGCCGCCGCCGCATGGCCGTTATCGCCTCACGCTGCTCCGTGACGTCCATGGTAAGGGCAGCGGCGATGGATTCCGCTACCTCGTCGGTATTGTGCGGGTTCACGATGATCGCCTCGCTCAGCTCTTCGGCGGCACCGGCCATCTCGCTCAAAACGAGCACGCCGTCGCCATCGGTGCGCGCCGCGATGTACTCCTTTGCCACAAGGTTCATGCCGTCCCTGAGCGGCGTGACCACGCACACATCCGCGCAATGGTAGAGGGTCATTATCATCTCAAAGGAGAGCGACCGGTACATGTACCTGATGGGGGACCACCCCAGGGTATTGTATCTGCCGTTGATGCGCCCCACCGTCTCGTTCACCTTCTCTCGCAGCGAGACGTAGGTATCCACCTTGGTTCTGGAGGGGACCGCCACCAGGATGATCTGCACCTTGTCATGAAAGGCCGGGTATTTTTCGAGAAAGCGTTCGAAGGCCTCAAGCCGCTCGATTATCCCCTTGGTGAAATCGAGGCGGTCCATGGAGAGGACCATCTTCCTCCCCTTCAGGTTGTCCCGCATCTTATCGATGTGCGACTGTATTCCCGCACTGGGCAGGTACTGCGAATACCGCGGGTAGTCGATCCCCAGCGGGAACATATCGCAGCGCACCGCCCTTCCGTCCAGTTGCAGCTGCCCCATGGAATGGTCGATCCCGATGATCCGCTGGACGCTGTTGAGAAAGTGGCTGAGATACCCGAAGGTGTGAAATCCGATCAGGTCCGCCCCCAGGAGACCCGAGAGGATCTCCCTGCGCCATGGAAGGAGACGGAAGAGCTCATATGAGGGGAAGGGGATGTGCAGAAAAAAACCCACCCTCGCCCGCGGCATGTGCTGCCGTATGAGCGCCGGCAGAAGCATCAGGTGATAGTCCTGGATCCATACCAGGTCCCCCTCTTCGTATACGGACGAAAAGGCATCAAAAAATCTTCTGTTCACCGAGACATAGCTCTTCCACATCTCCTCCCTGAACACGGTGTTGTTCGTGAAATAGTGGAAGAGCGGCCAGATGGTCTTGTTGGAAAAGCCGTTATAGTAGAATTTTACGTCGTTCTTCGTGAGGGCCACCGATTGACTGTTGTGTTCCCTCGCCAGAGTCTCGACGATCTCGTTCATCTTCGAGGTCTTGATGTTGTCGGAGTACACGCCGCTGAATCCCACCCATCTGCAGTCACCCCCCTGTGAGAGCGACGCGAGGCCCGTGGCAAGCCCTCCCACGCTCGGGACATACTGTATCACGCCGTTTCGGTCTATCTCCACCGTCACCGGCAGTCGATTGGATACCAGGATCAGCTTAGACATCATCACTCCTTATCGCTCAAGGGCATCACGCCATGGCATCTCATCCCCTCAGTCACGGGACATCCGAAGCGACGGAACGCAGGTCCCTGCTGTTGGAAGGGAGGGAAACGCCATGGTGATCGTGTGTTGGCTACTGTATCATAATCAGCGGGATATGTCAAGAGACAAATAACGCATTACACGTCAGCGGTGCGCCACATCACCGCCGCTCTGCAACCGGATCATCGCACGGGAAGAGCGCAGACCCGAGGACCATCCGTACGGAGCCGTGTCTGAACTGTCGATGTGCCACACAGCAGACGATATGCGCCGTTATTCCTCGAGGCGACGAGGCCGTGATCATCACCCGCGGCCGGCGCGGGATAAAAGACGGAAAGACCGACGCCGAATGGAGTGCGGCGACTCAGAAGGGACAGCGGGGCTCCTGCATCGCCGCACGGGCGCTCACCTCCTCTCCCCGGCAGGCCTGCATCCCCCCCCCGTGAGGTAGTCGCCGAACCATCGGCGGATGAATTGGTAGTAATCGATCCCGAATTCAAGGACGGTCATGCGAAAGTAGTCGTAGTCCGGCATGGAATCAATGAGGAACTGCCGCAGGTCCGCCAGGTGCTCGATGAAACCATCGAGCTTCTCCAGATAGTCTCGCAGCATCCGCTCGCGCCCCTCGGCGGGAAGCTGGGTGAAGAAGAAGATCTTCAGCAGGGCCTCGTCCTTGATCTTGGCGATGGAGGTTTCGTCGCCGAGCCAGGCGAGGAACTCCCTCTTCCCCTTCTCGGTGACGGAATAGGTCTTCTTCGTTCGTCCCCCCTCCACAGTCCGCTTCACCGAGACCAGCCTGTTTTTCTCAAGCTTCTTGAAGGCGGGGAAGATGCACCCCAGGCTGGTGTTGAAGAAGTAGGTGGTGCTCATCTCCATCTGCTTCTTTATCTCGTAGCCTGTTCTCTCCCTCTGCATGAGGTAGCCGAGAATGATCTTGTCCTGCATCGCCTGTCCCCTCGTTCCCCTGGGATGATCCCGGAATGCCGGAACCGTATCGGTGCCGACACATATGCATCGGCAATCAGGGGCTGTCAAGCCTATTCGGAGGAGAGTCGCGCAACGAGCCTGTCGCCCCCTTCGCCCCTGCACGGCCGCACCGGGGGTTCGCCTCGATCCGGGAAAAAAAGCCCCCGATACCTTCGGGGGCCTGCTGAGCCAACGGCCGGAATCGAACCGGCGACCTGCTCATTACGAGTGAGCTGCTCTACCGACTGAGCCACGTTGGCGGGTGCTTCCTCTGTGGCATAAAATGAATACTCCCAAAAATACTGTCAAGTGATTCTGCTGTTTCCGATTGTTTTTTGGTGAAATTTAGCTGCCCGGAACCGGGGACCCGGGATTGAAACATGTACTAAACCGTTTATATTAATAGAAGCAGATACAGGTTCGCCGGAAATGGACGGCGGTGTTCGGGACGCCGGTAGCCACACCCTGAAGAACCGCCGCCGCGTCGGCCCGATAGGGGATCTGGATGTCGTCCACCTGCTGATAGTGAGAGACCGGTGCGACGGGATAGAGCGCTCCGGCCGCAAGAAAGTCGTTTGACGACAGGTAACCGGCCTTTTCATGCTTCACGCATAACCGCTGTCGGTACAATGCGAATCCAGGGCGCACCAGGGCCGGCGGCACTGCCCGCAGACTCGGATGAAGGACCGCCGTCATGGAGTGTCAGCGAGATTGGGATAGTCATAATAGAAAAATTAACTTGATTTCCCCGAAGGAATTGAGTATCCTAATCCGATACACCAAACACGATACAACGACATGAACGTTCAGGAGAGAACCGTCATTTCATGAACAGGGCCCAGGAAACGGCTACCGATCTCCTCAGGAAGAACATCCACCGGTTCCCCCGCGGGAACGTCTACCTCCGCGACCTCTCTCTGGGCCCGATCCTCATCGGCTGTCCGCCGGAATCCCTGAAGGACATCCTGGATCTGAAGGAGGGGGGCGGCGACAGGGCCGTGCCGCAGGTGGTGGTGCTCCGGAACCGTCTCTTCGATTCCGCGAACAAGTGCATCTGCGAGGAGCTCGAGCAGTTCATCTACTACAACTACTTCAGGCTCGGGAGGCGGACCATCGTCCTCTGCACCGCGGACCAGAGGGCGCGCCAGCGGAGGATACTGGACCTGTCGAGCTTCG
>JAFGJK010000044.1 GCA_016929135.1 Spirochaetota bacterium
GACCGTAACCCCCGCGGCCTCGAGACGGCCGGCGTAGGCCTCCCCCTCGTCGCGCAGTATGTCGAACTCCGCGGTGAACACCGTTGCCGGGGGGAGTCCCGAGAGGTCCTCGGCCATCAGGGGGGAGACCCTGGGATCTCGCCGATCCTTCGGGTCGGGAAGGTAGAGGGCGATGAATTTCTCCATGTACTTTTTCGTCAGGTAGTAGCCCGAGGCGAAGGCCCTATACGACCCGGTATCGGTGGAAGCGGCATCGGTGACCGGGTACACCAGTACCTGGTACGAAAGGGTCGGGCCCTTGCGATCTCGCGCCATGAGGGCCACCGCCGCCGCGAGGTTCCCTCCGGCGCTGTCCCCCATCACCGCCATGCGACTCCCGTCGCCGCCGAAGGTTGCGGCGTGCGCCTGCGCCCAGAGGAGCCCGGCGTAGGCGTCCTCGGCCGCCGCGGGGAAGGTGTACTCAGGCGCGAGCCGGTATCCCACGGACACTACAGCGGCCTCGGACCGCTGTGCCAGAAGGCGGCAGATGCCGTCATGGGTGTCGATGTTTCCCATGAACCAGCCGCCGCCGTGGTAGTAGACCACCACCGGCAGCGGCGTGCCCCTTCGGGGCAGGTAGATTCGCACCGGGATGGTCCCTCCCGGCACGGGTATCTCCTTCGTCAACTCCTCCTGCACCGGATCGGCGGTCTCGCGCAGGAGCTTCGAGGAGTCGCCGGTTCTTCTGCTTTCAGCAAGGGGCTTTCCCTCTTTAAAGAGATCGATGCCGGCGACCTTCATGATCCCCAGCAGGAGGGCCGCCCGGAGGTCCAGCCGGCCGTGGGGGGTCTCCGCCAGGATGCGCAGCCCCGCGAACGCGGCGAGCACGATCATTGTGAGTGCGGCAACGGCTATCATCATTTTTCGCTTCATCGTCCTTCACGCTCCTTTCTTATTTTTTTTGCCACCCTCGCGTCAGCGCGCATTCCTGTTGCCGCCGCATTTTTTTGCCGGCGGTCCCGCCATCGCCCGGAAGCCAACGGGACAGCGGCAGTCGATGAATCGGTTTGTGTAGATTGCGCCGACGAGAAATCCTCCGGGAGAGGAGAGGCCCCCTGCGAAGGGCGCGACCACCGATGACGATGAGAGCTGGCGGCCGGAATCCCGGTACACGGTACTGATCGTATCGCCGCCGACGGCCACCGTAAAGGCCTCGGAGGGGGAGAGAATTCGTCCATCCCCGGCGTGCCGCAGCGAGGTAAGGAGCTTCGGCTGGCCTGCCACCCAGAGGGTGCCGGACGCGTCCACCTCGATGTTGTCGACGCTCTTGTCGGCGTCGATGACGCGCTGCGGCGTCAGGGAGCCATCGGCGGGGTTCCGCGTGAATGCATGAATGCGCTTTTCCGTGGAGGCGGCCACGTACACCGTGAGGCCGTCGGGACTCGCGTTAATGCCGTTGGCGTAGGCGATCCCCCTGGCCGCGGCGCGGCAGCTCCCTCCCCGGCAGTAGACGACGCCACTCAGCGGGAGGCGCAGGAATTCCTCGACGGTGCGCCCGATCGCCGACTCGTTGCCGTGGTCGATGGTGGCGTAGAAGCGATCCGGCCCCACCGGGAGGACGTCGTTGACGGCGCGGAGCAGCGGATGGGCCACCGTCGCCAGGTGATGCAACCGGTTCTTTTCTATTAAGAATATCTCGACGGCGTCCCCGGCCCTCCGGTGGTTCACCGCGAAGAGCCGGTGACCGGACTTGCGGTCCGCCAGGAGGCCGATGCCGTGGGGATGGAATTCATTCGACAGGTCGTCCGGGAGGCGCACCGGCAGGGGATGCGGCGATTTCGTATCGTAGGAGAATATCGCCCCCCGCGTCTTCTCCCCCCGCTGAAGGGCGCGGCGGTCGCTTTCGGCGATGTAGGCGATTCCGGTCGGGAAATGCACTGTGATGTCCTCGGGTCCCGGCACGCCCGTGACGGCCCGGCAGCGGCAGGCGCACCGGGACTGTACCTCGTCGAACTCGCCGGCGTCGCGCAGGGTCTTTACCGCGAAGACGGCGCAGGCCGAGAGCGCCGCGATGCCGATGATGCCGAGCACTCTTGTTCTCTTCATGATATCCCCCTCGCCGCGGCGGATCGCTCCCTAGCGAATGCTCCCGTTTTCACATCGATCCTCCCGCAGGATGAATTCCCCAATCAGGCCGCTGGCCACGGCGGCGCCGTCGCAGTTCAGGTGGACGTAATCGGTCAGAAGCAGGAACCCGTTCTCCCGGGATATCTCGTCCCATGATTCGCCGAAGAGGCGGTGCTTCAGGAATGCCCAGTAGGTGCGGAACTCCCGGTCCCGGAACAGGAAGGCCGGGCGGGACTCGCGGCCCCTCAGCGCCGCCGTCATGGTCTCGTGCAGCGGCAGACAGGCGATCCCCTCCTCCCTCGCCGTTTCCCTGATTATGGTATTGAAAATCGTAGAGTGGATGAAGTTGGGGTGATGCGGGTCCTCGCTCACCGGGGGAAGGGTGAGGAGGGCGATCCTGGCCCGGGTCCGCCCCTTCAGCTGACGGACGATCTCCCGGAGGTTCGCCCTGAACCATTCGGGGTCCGGCCTTTGGGGAAGCTCCATCTTCCGCATCTTCTGCATCCGGGACGCCTCGTCGATGGAGCCGTTGGAATCGTTCGTTCCTATGAGGATCGTCACGTAGGCGGGATCGCAGGCGACGATCTCCGGGAGCCGCCGCAGCACGTTGTATGAAAGCTCGGAATTCCTCCCCCCGTTGATCACCACGAATCCCCGGGGCTCGATCGTGCGGGCCAGCATCGCCGTGTAATCGCAGCTGACGCGGCCGTGGGTGATGCTGTCCCCGATGCAGACCACGCGCTTCCGGTTTTTGCACTCCTCCCGGTGCCGCAGGCACCACGAGGGATCGTGGTCCGGGAGCCGGTGCCCCTGGTACAGCAGGTACGCCGCAAGAAGAATGAGCGGTAGGATCGTCACGCCGAGAACGGCGAAAACCCATTTAATCTTCATCGTGACCTCCCGGGTACTTGTATCATCACTTCATGAATGGAACGAATTACGTTACCACGTGACTCCTCCATTCACGCCAGGGGCCGGTGAACCTATCGCGCACCGAGAGCGGATCCCCCTCGTTCGGGGGGATGACGGTTGCCGGCATGGCTGCTACTCCATCTCCAGGGTCTCGCAGCAGACCCTGTCCATGTCCTCCGGGTAGTGCCGCGAGCCGATCCAGTAACAGAGCCCGGCCAGGAGCCCGCCGCAGGAGGCGATGATGAGCGCGATCTTGAGGCCGTAGACGCCGCCGCCGAGATGATCCGACAGCATCCCCACGATCACCGGCCCCCAGCCCCCGCCGAGAAGGTACTGGGTGAGCACCGCCATCCCCCAGGCGCTGCTCTTCATCCCCGGCGTCACCACGTCCTGCGTCACCGCCCCCAGGGCCGGGACGCTCATCACCGCCAGGATGCCGTAGAGAATGCCCGCGGCGTAGCCGATCCCCCGGAATTCCAGCAGATATGCAATCGCCAGGAATACCGCGGAGAGGGCGATGACGATGGCCGGCAGGAGCATTCTGGCGCGGCGGTTCTTTTTCTGCCACAGGTCCGCGAGCACCCCGCCCAGAATCGCCCCGACGATAGCCATGAGGCCGATGATCCCCACGATGATCCCGGCGCGGTCCTCCCTGACGTTATGCGCCCTCATGTAGAAGGTGGGGCCCCACACGAGAAAGGAGAAGACCATCACCTGCATCATGCCGTAGCCGATGTAGAGCCAGCGGAGCGAGGGTATCCTGAAGAGCTGCAGGGCCGACTTCATGAATTTCTTCCGGTTCCCCGACTCGTCCACCTCCACCGCGGTCTTGTAGTCCTTGATGAACAGGGCCGCGAGTCCCAGAAGGAGCCCCGGAGCGGCAAAGACGTAGAAGGGAGTCCGCCATCCGCCGTAGTGGACGGAGATGTAGCCACCGGCCACCACGCCGATGGCGCAGCCCAGGGGGATCGAAAGGTTGAAGACCCCCAGCACCCTGCTCCGCAGGCGCTCGGGATAGGCGGCGGTGACCATGGCGGTCCCCACGGCGCCGAACCCGGCCTCCCCCACGCCGACGAAGGTTCTGGGAAGGAGTATCCCCAGGAAGCTCCTTCCCAGTCCGGTACAGTAGGTGAAGACGCTCCAGATCGTGGCCATGATGCCCAGGGACTTGCGCCGGCTCCAGCGGTCCGCGAGAAAGGATACGGGGAGCGAAAACAGGGCGATGCTCATGAGAAAGAGCGTCTGGATGAATCCCACCTGGGAATCCGAGAGGCGCAGGTCGGTCTTCATCACCTCCTGTACCGCCGAGAGCACCTGGCGGTCCATGTAGTTCAGCATGTAGAGGAGCGTGCACAGGATGAGTATGAAGTGCGAGTTGAAGCCTCCGGACGAGAAGGTCCTCTCCGTGTCTTTCGCGGGCGTGTTCATGTCGCGGTTCCTCCGTTTCTGTTTTGTGTGCAGTCGGTACTCTATGAAATCTCCAGCTCCCGGAGCTTCATCGCCACGATCTCCCGCTCCTCCGCGGTGATCTGCGGCAAGGGGCTCCGCACCGTCGCGGTGACCGGGTGTCCCAGCTGGCGAAGCGTCTCCTTGATCACGGCATGCCGTGAGCGGTTCTTTCCCTTCATGGGAAAGGGGAGGCGGCTGATGACATGGAATCCCAGCCTCTGCACCGCCGCCGGCATGGCGAAGCTGTTGAGGAAGGGGATGAGTTCGACGATCCTCCGCTGCAGCTCCCCGGCCTTTTTTTTATCGCCCACCTTCCATGCGTCGTAGCAGGCCACCACGAGCTTCGGCGCGAAGGAGGGGACCTGGCAGATGGTCCCGGCGCCCCCCATCTCCAGCACCTTCAGCAGAGTGAAGCTGTTGCCGGAGAAGAGGGTGAAATCCCCTCCCGCGCGTGCCTTCAGATGCCGCTTCACCTCACCGAGGTTCAGGGAGCTCTCCTTTATCCCCGCGATCCCCTCCTGGGATATCAGCCGCACCGTATCCCCCGCAGGGTAGAAGAGCCCGGTCATCTGGGGATAGTGGTAGTAGAACACCGGCTTCTTCGACCTCGCGGCCACGGCCCGGTAGAAATCAACCGCCTCGGAAAATCCCACGGGAAAGTACGTGGGGAGTATCACCAGAAACCCGTCGATGTCCAGCATCCCCGCCTCCTTGACGAAGGCTTCGGTCTCCACCCGGCTGCAGAATCCCGCGCCGGCGAGGAGCGGGATCCTCCCCCGCACCGCCTTCACCGCGGTCCTGAC
>JAFGJK010000045.1 GCA_016929135.1 Spirochaetota bacterium
GCAATGACGATCCCGGATTCGCGGCAGGCGTGCTAGAACGCCTCCATCACGCTGAAGTAGAGCCCGTAGTCGTCCTCCCGCATGTGCAGATCGTTGACCGCGAAGTCGAACCGCAGGTTGATCATCCGTTCCCTATGCAGCGTGAGCCGGAGTCCCCCGCCCCAGGCGATCCTGAGGTAGTGGAAATTTGTCCGAGGAATCGTGGGGGATACCACGCCGACGCCGCAGAAGAGCACGCCGCTGAACCTCCAGAAGAGGGGATACCGGTATTCCCCCTGAAGGGTAAAATAGTTCCTGTCACGGTAGCGCCCCTGGTAGTATCCCCTCATGCTGTACTGTCCCCCCATCGCGGGCATCAGCTGAAACGGCACATCGCCGCCCGTGAGCTGCATGAAGTACTGAAAGGCCACCACGTGGCGGCCGAAGATGCGAAAGTAGCGCCGGAGATCGAATTCCACGCGGTAGAAGACCTTCCCGCTCCCGGTATAGCGGTGATACCCCATGACGATGAGCTGGATCTCGGTCCCCCTGAAGGGAAAGAAAAAGTTATCCTTGGTGTCGTACACTATCTCAAAGCCGAAGCCGGAGACCTGCGCGCCGCCGCTCCCCACGATGTTCCTCTTGTTGAGCTCCCCCATGAGGTCCATGTCCCGAATCTCGTAGATGCCGAACTCGTACCGCGGCCCCATGTAGAGATGGTGCAGGGGATTCAGGAGCGCGCTCAGCCGGAGCTTCAGGTCCACCGGCGTGTAATCCTCACGGCTCTCCCTGGAGGTGGCGGGGCCGATCCCGTAGAACCTGCTGGGGAATCTCTGGTAGAAGAGTCCCCCCTTGATCATCATCAGGCCGGAGATATAGTTCACCGTGTTCAGGCCGCAGATCACCTGGTTCAGGACCGAATAGACGACGAAGGCGTTCACCAGATCGGGCATGGCGTCGCGCTCCGATTCCGGCCTGTTCCAAACCAGCATGAAGTTGAGGCCCAGCATGACGGTCGTCTCGGGGGTGTAGGCGATGATGGGGAGCGTCACGAAGCCCAGCCGGTCCTCCGATGCCTCGCCCCGCATCTCTATGGGGTTTTCCTTGGCCGGCTCCAGTTCGGCCCCCGCCGACACCGGGACCGGCACGGCGGCGAGGATGAGGCAGGAGAGCGCCATGGCACGGAGTGCGGTGAGATGTTTCCGTTTCGAGGAATTCATGGGGGATGATTAATGGCCGGCGGGGGTATTTGTAAAGAGAAAATTCCCCGGGGGTGAGCCCCGGGCTCTCCGCCATCGAGAGGGATCAGTCCCGTTCCCATCGTCCTCCTGTCCTCTGTCCATATTCACCGCTCGATCCGTTTCATACCCGTTGCATCGCGCGGCTGATCGCCGCCAGAACGTACACGAGGCCGGTTAATTCTGCGATCAGTATGATTGCCGGTATGCAGATGAGGTATTCATCGCCAAAAGGGCTTCGCGGTGAATTTTGCATTGAAGGGGGATGTAGAGGTATCAATCCCGTACTTCTTTTACATAAATTTACGGATGTCCAGGTTCGGGATATTTTCATTGAAGACCAAATGTTAAAGAAGAGTTCGATTGAATGGCTCTGCCTGTATCTTCTCTTAAATAGACTTAAATTATACCTGTCGAGTATTTTATGGCGTATCGTACAATATCGGGTCTAATTACGCTTTAAATTCCTTTATTTTATTTTAAAATTACTTAAAGTACATTTTTTTTACTTGATTACTGCTTGGTATAGTTGATTATTATCACATATTTATATCTGTTTTTTGCATTTCGTATATCGAACTGTTGAAGTCCAATTCATGCAATTATGTGCCGGAAAGATCAATTTGCCTTCATAAAATAATCACTTATTACAAAGAGAGGAGAAAGGAATGAAGTATCCTGACATCGCATTCGAGACAATGTTTGCCTGGGTCAACAGGCCGAGGATCATGTATTCACCGGGACTCAGGTCCGAGGTGGGATTTGAGATGGGGCAGTTGGGGGGCACAAAGGCGGTCATTTTCACCGATAAGGGTTTGGTCTCGGCCGGCATCGCCGAGATGGTGGCCGAAAAAGTGAGAGGCTCGGATCTTGCGCTGGCGGGTATATTCGATTCAATAATCCAGGACGCCAGGATCGACCTCATTAATGAAGGGGCCGCCTTTTACCGGAAGTGCGGCGCCGACTGCATGATCGCCGTGGGGGGCGGAAGCGTGATGGATACCGCCAAGGCGGTGAATATCATGATCGGAGGGGGCCATGAGGATTTCCAGCCGCTTGCCGACCAGGCGGGCCTGTGGGATGACGCGAAGGCCCTTCCCCCGCATATCGCCTTCCCCACCACAGCGGGGACGGGATGCGAGGTGACGAACGCCATGGTGGTGCTGGATATGAACGCCCATGCGAAGCTATCGGTCACCCATCCCTACTGCAACTGCGATGTGGCCATGCTTGATCCGGAGCTCACGGTGAAGCTTCCCGCGAAGATCACGGCCTTCACGGGTATGGACGCCCTGACCCACGCGATCGAGGGGATAACCTCCACGGGGGCGGAGCCCATCTCCGACGCCCTGGGGCTGCATGCCATTCGTCTCATCTACAAGTATCTGCCCATCGCGGTCAGGGATCCTGAGGACATTGCGGCCAGGGGCCACATGCTCATCGCGAGCACCATGGCAGGGATGTGCTTCGTCAACACCATGACGGGCGGAGTCCATGCGACGGCACACGCCCTGGGAGCCCTCTACGGCATTCCCCACGGCCTGGCCAACGCCATCATGCTCCCCATCGTGATGGATTACAACGTGGATGACGTGCCGGAGCGCTACATGATGATAGCGGACGCCATGGGGATCGACGTGTCCGGCAAAAAGCCGGCAGAGGCGGCGAAGATGGCGGTGGAGGCGATCGTACACCTTAAAAAGGAGGTCGGCCTCGCCGATACGCTGAAGGATTTCAAGGTTCCCAAGGATCCCGAAAAGCTGAAACCGCTGATCGACCTGGCCGCTGCGGACGGCCAGGTGGGTTACAATCCTCACTACCTCGAAGAGGAAGACATTCTGAAGCTTTATTTAAAAGCGATATAAAAAAAAGGAAAGGAGAATAGTATGGAATACTGGAAAAATCCGGAAGAGGCCGTTACCGCGATTAAGAAGATGTGGGAGGAAGTAGGGAAGGATCCGGAGCTCCGACCGCTGGCCGGCAAGCTGAATCAGCTCATTGTCTTCGATTACACCGAGGACGGCCCGGGATGCGCGGTGTGGGTGGACTGCCGCAACAACGATTTCAAGGTCGGGTCCGGGATACCCGAGGGCGAGGCCGACCTCGTCATGAGCCTTTCCGCAGACGATGCGCACCGTTCGTGGTCGGACAAGCTCAATCCCGTTATGGCGATCACCCGCAAGAAGATCCGTATCAAGGGATCCGCCACTGGTCTTCTTAAACTGGTTCCGAAGCTTAAGAAGGTTGCAGTAATTTACAACAAGGTGCTGACCGATCTCGGTTGGGCCGACAAGATAATGAAATAGGGCCATTGAAGCATATAATGGAGGCATTCCAGTAATTACATTGGATGGCCTCTGGTGTCATTATTATCGATGAGCAGCCGGATGGACAGCTCGAGAAACATGTCTGCGGAGCATGGGGGCAACGGAGAGGCCTGCGTATGTGAGCGCAGATTCCCCATAACTAAATAAGGAGGAAGGGGACCATTGAAAAAGGTAACGTTTACGCTGAATGGAATTCCCAACGAATTTATCGTCGATGAGAAGCTGGTGCTCATCGATCTGCTCCGCAGGGACCTGCGAATGACCGGGACGAAACAGTCCTGCGATCGCAAGGGACAGTGCGGCGCTTGCACCGTGATCGTGAACGGGAAGACGGCACACTCGTGCCTGAAGAAGGTGGTGGACCTGGAAGGGGCCGACGTCATCACCATCGAGGGCCTGGGCACGCCGGAGAATCCGCACCTGATACAGGAGGCCTTTGTCCTTGCCGGGGGGATCCAGTGCGGATACTGCACCCCGGGAATGATACTGGCGGCCAAGGCGCTGCTCGATGAGAACAAGAATCCCAGCGTGGATGACATAAAGAAGTCCCTGCGCCGCAATCTGTGCCGGTGCACCGGCTACAAGAGCATCATCGAATCCATACAGCTGGCCGGCCGCTTTCTGAGGGGCGAGACGACGCCGGACAAGGTGCGGCCGGCCGCGTCTGCAAAGCCGCTCGGTGTATCTCACCCGCGCCCGAATTTCATGCTGAAGGCCTGCGGTGCCGTCAAGTACAGCGATGACATCGTCGTTCCGGGGGCGCTGGAGGCGGCGGCGGTGCGGAGCCCGCATCACAACGCCAGGATCAAGTCGATCGACTCCTCGGAGGCCGAGAAGATGCCCGGCGTGATCGGCGTCATGACGGCCAAGGATATCAAGGGGACCAACAGCGTCGCCATCGTGACTCCCGATGAGCCGATCCTGTGCGAGGAATTCGCGACGGTGATGGGATCGCCGGTGGCCGCCGTGGTAGCCTTGACCAGGGAGCAGGCCCGGGCGGCCGCGGCCGCCGTGAAGGTGGATTACGAGGTGCTCCCCCGCGTCGCCACGGCCGCGGAGGCCCTCGCCGAGGGGGCGCCGAAGGTGAATCCGGACCCGGATTATCCGAACGAGTACTATACGGTCGCGCAGATCAAGGGGGACGCGGAGAGCGCCCTTGCCGCCTCGAAGCACGTCATAAAGGAGACATTCTCCACGCAGCTGGTCCATCAGGCGTGTCTTGAGCCGGAAGCGTCGGTGGCGTATATGGACGGCGAGGGTGAGGACGCGCAGCTGGTGGTCATCGGCCGTTCCATTACAATTCATATGCACGCCGGGGTCATCTCCACCGCCCTCGACTGGGACAACGTGCGCTACATCGAGGCCTACGCGGGCGGTCAGTTCGGGATCAAGATGGATATCACCTCGGAGGCCATCGCTGCGGCCGCCGCCCTACATTTCAAGCGGCCGGTGCGGTACGTGGCCACCCTTGAGGAATCCCTGATGATGACCACGAAGCGGCACCCCTACCGCATGGAGGTGCAGCTGGGGGCCGATGCCGATGGAACGATCACGGCATACACCAACGACTTCACGGTCGAGAACGGGGCGCGTGCGTCGATCGGAATGGTGATCATGGATCGTACCATCGAAATGCTGAGCGGCGCGTATAACCTTCCGACGGTCAAGGCGGAGGGGAGACTGGTCTATACCAACGACGCCTGGGGAGGAGCCGCCCGGGGCGCGGGTCCGCCCCAGGTGAATTTTGCCCTGGAATCGGCCGTGGATATGCTGGCCGCGGAGATGAAGATGGATCCCTGGGAATTCCGGATGAAAAACTCTCTTCATCCCGGCGAGTCCACGGGCTCCGGGTATGTCGTCGAGGAGTGGGCGTATCTTGCCTGTCTGGAGCGCATGAAGCCTCTCTACGATGCGGCATGCAAGAGGGCCAAGGATCAGAAGAAGGGTGATGTCCTGAGAGGGGTCGGCCTGGCCGGCTCCAGCTTCGGCGTGGGATCGGCCGGCGACGTATCCTATGTGGCCGTTGAGCTGAATCCCGACGACACCCTGACGGTCTTCGGATCGGTCGCAGACCCGGGTGAAGGGAATGACGCGATGCTGAGCCAGATCGCCGCGCATTGCATGAAGATGCCGCTGCATAAGATCAGGCTGGAGACCCGCGATACGGATATCGTGCCAGACTCGGGCGTATCGGCGTCATCGCGGCAGACCT
Organism: Spirochaetota bacterium; assembly: GCA_016929135.1. Taxonomy (GTDB): domain Bacteria; phylum Spirochaetota; class UBA4802; order UBA4802; family UBA5550; genus JAFGJK01. The sequence goes on from JAFGJK010000045.1 coordinate 5,757, forward strand.
ACATGTCCGGGAAGGCCCTGGTCAAGGCCATTGAAGAGCTCCAGGCCGCCATGAAGGAGGCGGGGGCGAAGAACCACGCCGACCTGGTGAAGGCGGGCAAGCCCACCAAGTATATGGGAAGAAACATTCTTTCCAATGTAGAAGGTCTTGACAAGGAGACCGGTCAGGGCCAGGCATGGGCATCCTTCATACACGGTGCCCAGATGGCCGAAGTGGAGGTGGATAGCAAAACGGGCGAGGTGCGGGTTCTGAAGATGACCACCGTGGTGGATCCCGGAACGATCATCAATCCGCAGGCCGTCATCGGTCAGGTTGAGGGCGGGGCGGACATGGGTGCCGGATATGCCCTGAGGGAACACTTTGTTCTCGGAAAATCGAAGGACTGGATCTCCTACAAGTTCCCCACCATAGGGATGTCCTTCGATCAGGAGACGGTGCTGCTGGAGTCTCCGAGGCCCGGGGGGCCCCTGGGGGCGACCGGCATCGGCGAGTTCACCCTGATGGCCACGCATCCGGCAGTGGCGAACGCGGTGTTTAACGCCACGGGCGTGCGTTTCAAGGATCTGCCCATCACTCCTGACAAGGTATTGGCGGCATTGGGGAAGAAGTAATGGACCTGTCAGCAGAACATTCTGATGGCCGGCGCTGAAGGGAAAACGATCAAGCAGCCGTATACCCGTACGTTTGGGGGCGTTGCAGTACTGTTCAACGGGGAGGGGTTTTTCATAAGCCCCTCCCCGTGGACTGAAGAGATATTCGATATCCTGGCGCATGAGGCTGGCGTGGAAGAGATAAGCGACACGCAGCGCATGGCGGTTCGTTTCATCAGGAAATTCTACGAGGAGGAGGGGAAGGCCCCTCTGAACCACCACCTGAAGGTGGGAACCGGTATGACCATGGCGGCGCTGGAGGCCCTCTTCCCCGGCGGCATTAAATATGGATTGCGCCGGCTGGCCGGCCTGCCGGATCCGAAGGGCTGCAGAAGGGCAGTAGGATGGAACGTCAAGAGCGATTGATATACCTTGATAATGCCGCCACTGTTTTTCCAAAACCCGACGTTGTCCTGCGTACAATGATGGAGACCTACCAGTCCCTTGGCGTCTCCCCCGGCCGCGGCGGGTATGACCTTGCCGTGATGGCTTCAGAGATGGTCACGGACGTCCGCGAGCATCTCTGCCGTTTTTTCGGGGGGGATGATCCTGAACGGGTGATATTCGCCTCCAACGCATCGGATGCGCTCAACCTGGTCATTCAGGGAATGATCGAACCGGGGTGCCACGTGGTGAGTTCCCGGTTGGAGCACAACTCCGTGCTTCGTCCCCTTCATCATTTGCAGGAACAGGGGCTCCTCTCCTATGACCTGGTGGGATCCGACGGGGAAGGGCGCATAGACCCTGAGGATATCGCCCGGGCGATACAACCGTCAACCAGGATGGTGATCGTCAACCACGCGTCCAACGTTATCGGATCAATCCAGGATGTGGAGGCAATCGGACGGGTCTGCCGGAACCGCAATGTCACCCTTGTCCTTGACGTCGCGCAGAGCGCCGGGCTGGTGCCGATACGCATGCGTGACTGGGGAGTGAGTGTTCTCGCCTTCACCGGGCACAAGTCGCTCATGGGGCCAACGGGCATCGGCGGCCTCGTGCTTGCCGGTGATGTCGATATCCGGACCACTCGTTTCGGCGGTACCGGGGTCGACTCCGAAAGCCTGGTGCACACCCAGTCGTATCCCTACCGTCTTGAAACCGGCACGCTGAATTGCATGGGGATCATCGGTCTTGGGGCGGGGCTGGAATTCGTGGAACAGGAAGGGTCCGATGCCACCCGCACAAGGGAGGTGGCTCTGGCGAAACGGTTGGCGCTGGGCCTCGCCGAAATTCCGGCGGTCCGGATACACGGTCCCTCCGGCTGGGACAACCGGCTTGCCGTGCTCACGATCAATGTGAGGGATATGGTGCCCGAGGATGTCGGGGCCATATTGGACGGCGATTACGGTATCGCAGTGCGGACCGGACTGCATTGTGCACCCCTGGTGCACCAGGAATTGAACACCTTCCCGCAGGGGGGTGTCCGTTTCAGCATCGGCCCCTTTACCACCGGCGATGATATCGATAGCGCTATTGCGGCAATGACCGAGATCGGTGGCGTCAGATAGGGGCCCGTACATTCGTCCGGCCCTGAAAGACGATGTAGGCGATCCGGAAGTATACTTGTCATATATTGAAAAATCGGTTTGATTAAATAGATATGTTGCAAAACTCGAATATATAGCATCAAATGGACTGTCATTCCCGCACCCGTTCCCCGTTTGCACGGGGACAAGCTTCACGGGGGTAAACCCCCGCATGCGCGGGGGGAGACTCCAGCGGGCCGCCCTCGGACATCGTGTCCTTCGCGGGTGAGATCGGGACGTTCCCCTGCAGGCGTTGGACAGGAGGTCTAAACGCGCCTGCCATTCGGCCATCCTGGCCAGCAGAATCCACTGCATTGTTAGGGTGGAGTTCGGCTCTCTGCTTCGCAGAATCAGCCCCTGACGTGATCAGGGGGCCGGAATGACAGTTGAATTTGCAACAATTCAATTATTCAGGAGCAGTTTATACGCGATGAACAATATTTTTATGGCATGCGCGGCGTTACTCGAAGCCGGTGAGGATGTGGCGATGGTCACGATCATCAATCGTGAGGGATCGGCCCCCCGTACCGCCGGAAGCAAAATGCTGGTGCGCCGGGACGGCTCCATCGTCGGAACCATCGGCGGAGGTCTCTTCGAGGCCCAGGCGATCAGCCTGGCGCAGGAAATCCATCGGGGCAGGCAGGCGGTGACCAGGACCTTCAATTTTACGGGCAATGAGGTGACCGAGATGGACATGGTCTGCGGCGGAAGGGCAGAGATATTCGTGGACCTGCTGCAGTGCCGTTTCCCTGAAAATGCGGCGGTATGCAGGGCAATCGGCGACGTAAAAAAAGGTGACAGGGGAGCCATCCTGGTCACCGAGATCGCTACCGGCCCGGGGAGTGAAGAGAGGACAAAGCTTGCCCTCATAACCGGGTCGAAGGAGTCCGTGGGGATGCCCCTGTCTGAAGATAGTATGGAGGCGTTGGGGCGCCTGCAGGGGGGACGTTCCCCCCAGCTGGTCTCCCTGGGTGAAAAAACGTACCAGATCGAGCCCGTTCATCTTCCCGGCACCGTGTATATCTTCGGCGCGGGTCACGTATCACAGAGGCTGGCGCACCTGACCGCCTATGTCGGTTTTCAGACCGTTGTACTGGATGACCGCGAGGAATATGCCAACGAGAAGCGTTTCCCCCAGGCTGACCGTATCGTCGTGCCCGAGAGCATGGAAGGCTGCATGGAGAACCTGCAGATCTCCAGAAACGGCTATATCGTCATCGTGACCCGGGGACACGCGTACGATATGAACGTTCTCGCCCAGGCGCTCCGGACCGATGCCGGCTATATCGGTATGATCGGCAGCATAAAAAAACGTGAGACCATATACCAGCATCTGCGCCGGTCGGGAGTAGGGGATGCAGCGCTCGCCAGGGTCCATTGCCCGATCGGGATCGATATCGATGCGGAGACGCCGGAAGAGATCGCCGTCAGCATCGCCGGTGAGCTGATTCAGGCAAGGGCGGGACTGATCGATGGGTAGGGCTGGGGACCATGTGGCTGCCGTCGTTCTCGCCGCGGGTTATTCCAGCAGGATGGGGGATGCATTCAAGCCGTTACTGAAAATCGGCGGGCATACGGCCGTGGAGTGCGCGGTCATGTCGCACCTTGATGCAGGCATAGCGGACGTCACGGTGGTGGTGGGATACAGGGCGGATGAGGTGGCGGAGGCCGTCGGGCATTTGGGCATTCGCATCGTGAGAAACCGGAATTTCGATACGGGGATGTTCTCATCAATACAGGCCGGTGTCGCCACCCTGGAACCCCAGGTGCAGGCCTTTTTCATCCTCCCTGCCGACATCCCCCTGGTCAAACCGGCGACAATTCGGGCGATTTGCATCACGTATGAGATGAATTGCTGCGGCATCGCCTATCCGGTGTACCGGGGCAGGAGAGGGCACCCTCCGCTGATCACCGGAAGGTATATCTCTGAAATCATGGAATCTCCGGCACCGGACGGTTTGAGGGGGATCCTGAGGGGGCATGAAGCGGAGGCGTGTGCCGTGCCGGTGAACGATGAGGCGGTTCTCCTGGATATCGATACGATGGACGATTATCACCGGCTCCTGCATTACAGAAACAGGGAGTGTATTCCGAATCTGGAACAGTGCATGAGCCTTCTTGAAGAAGCGAAAACCGACGGATCGGTGAGGGATCATTGCTCCAAGGTCGCTGCCGTGGCCTGCCAACTGGTCAGTCTCCTGAACAGTGCGGGTGCTGATTTGAACAGGGAGCTGGTGCATTCTGCAGCGTTGCTGCATGACATAAGGAGAGACCAGAGGGATCACGCACGGGCCGGGGCGCTGTTTTTGAGGTCACACGGCTACGCCCCTGTGGCCGAGGTTGTGGCGGTCCATATGGATATTGAATGTGCGGATGGCGAGATCCCCACAGAGGCCGAAATCGTGTATCTCGCGGACAAGATGGTGATGGGGGGGCATTGCGTGCCGCTGGAATCGCGGTTCGCGGCCGCCCTGGAGCGATACAAGGGGGACGAGGCGATCCGCGGATCCATACTGCGAAGGCGGGAACAGGCTGACAGGATAAAGAGAAAAGTGGAAAATCTGATCGGATGCGCGCTGGAAGCACTACCGCCGATGAGTTCGGTTGATCCGGTTCAAGAAAACCTGAGGGAGGAACACATCTGTGATTAAGGTAAGAGTGGAAGACGCCGTCGGTATGGTCCTGTGCCACGACATCACTCAGATCATACCCGGGGAATTTAAGGGAAGGGCCTTTAAGAAAGGGCACATCGTTACCACTGACGATATCCCGAAGATGCTGCGGATGGGGAAAGAGAATCTGTATGTCTGGGAAAAGAAAGAGGGCTGTCTGCATGAAGACGAGGCGGCACTTCGTATTGCCCAGGCGGTGGCAGGGGCGGGGATCTCCCTGACGGAACCCAAGGAGGGGAAGATCAACCTGATCGCCGGTCTGCGGGGTTTACTGAAAATTGATGTCACCGGGCTGAACGCAATAAACAATGAAGATCAGGTGGTGCTGTCTTCTCTGCACAGAAATCAGGTCGTGGAGAAGGGTATGACTGTGGCCGCCACGAGGGTCATCCCCCTGGTCATCGATCAGATGATTATCCAGCGGGTAGAGGGGCATGCCGGGCGGTATACGCCGGTGGTGGAGGTGAAGCCCCTCGTGGGAATGCGGGTCGGCGTCGTGGTGACCGGGAGCGAGGTCTACAAGGGGCGGATTGAGGACAAGTTCAGTCCTGTCGTAATCGATAAGGTGACAAAACTTGGATGCAGCGTCATCAGGAAGGTCAATGTTACGGACAGCATTGAAATGATTTCGGATAACGTTAAAGCACTGCTCGCCGAGGGCGCCGAAATGATACTCATCACCGGCGGTATGTCCGTTGACCCGGATGATATGACCCCTGCCGGCGTCGTTGCCGCCGGCGGCACCATCGTTTCATACGGCGCCCCGGTCCTGCCGGGCGCCATGTTCATGGTCGCCTATATCGGGAGGATTCCCATTCTGGGATTGCCGGGCTGCGTCATGTATTCCAAGAATACGGTGCTCGATCTGCTGCTGCCGCGCATTCTGGCGGGGGAAAGGATTACCCGACAGGATGTCAGCATTCTGGGGCACGGAGGGCTCTGCGCCAATTGTTCCACCTGCAGATTCCCCTCCTGTTCCTTCGGGAAGGTGTAGCGATATCTATCGGCTCCTTGCCGTTGTTCAAACACGGACCGGTCCCGCCGATCGAAAAGGGCTAATCCGCCGTGAGGCATCGTCAGCCGCCGATGGTCGCTCTTTGCGGGATCGTTCCGGAGGGGGCTGCCGTCGTGACAGGAGGGGATGTCATGCCAGCAGTCCGTTGCCGCATCGCTACAGGACCGGCGGACAATTCCATGGCCCGAGGCTTCACGACAGGCGCCGAGGACTATTTATCCAGAGAAACGGGTGGATGCCCTGGGGTTATTTGAGGTACGAAGTCTTTGCGCGCCTGACCAACCACCAGAAACTTGCCTATTAATAGAATACCCCTGTCTTTCGGTGCATTCTCGAAATCAACTTCCTCCATGAACCGCCCAACGGTGCTGAGGATGACCTTCTGGGCGGCCCTGTCCCCCGCATTGCATACAAGAGCAACCGGCGTATCCGCCGGGTAATGCCGCTTCAGCTGCGTGAACAGCATGTTGTAGTCAAGCAGCATCGTATAGACCACCATGCTGCTTCCCGTGCGCATGAGCTTCTCGTTGGTATCGACACGGCCGTCCCAGTCCTTCATGGTGATAATGACGGCGTTGGTGTCATACCCGAAGGTGGGGCTCATCCTGACGGCCGCAGTTGCGGATTGAAACGCGCCGATGCCGGGGATGATCTCCGTGGGAATATCCTTCGGCAGCATCTCCAGCATGAAGGTGAGGCCGTAGACCATGGGGTCCCCCTCCTGGAGGTCCGCGACGGTTTTCCCGTTATAAACGGCATTTGTTATGCGGTCGATCAGCAGCTTTCTGGCCGTTATCCCCAGTTCTGCCTTCGCGCGCCGTTTCGGATCCCTGATTGTCGCGGGATTCGCGCCGTACATGATACGAAGCGCAGCGGATCGATACCATACCTCCTTGCCTTCAATATAGTCGCTCCAGACTTTCCTGTCATGATCGCTTTCAACAAGAACGATATCGGCTTTTTTCAGCACATCGACGCCCCGTACGCTGATTAGATCGGGAGCGGTCCCCATGCCGACTATATAGAACTTACCCATTCCCGGGTTCTTGCAGGCGGAGGTGCACACAATGATGGATAGAATTGCGATATACACACTGGTTCTCATATGGGCTCCCTGTCGTTTTCATTCCTTATCTGGCGGAATTTCGAAATAGGACGCATGCGATTCATGCATGGACTTTTCCGATACACGCGCTGTATATTCACCAAAAAAAGACCGGCCAGTAACGGTACATTTTTCCGATCCCCCGGCTGTTGTGTCAACGAGGATTGCATCATTCAAATAATTCTGTAATGGCGGAATACCGCACCTGCGTTCCTCTATGCCTCGAAGCAGTGCACCGCCATGGCTTTAAACGAGATGAATATGGTGTTGCCGACCTTTATGCCCAGATCGATCAGCGCGCTTCTGGTGATCAGTGACCGTATGAGAATCCCCTCGGTCGCCACGTCTATCTCGAACGTATACCCCCTGTCGATGATCGACTGAATCTCCCCGCTGAACGTGTTTCTGATACTTGAATCGATGCGGGATTTGCTCAGGACTATGTCCTCAGGACGTATTGCAATATAGCCATGGTCGGTGTGGGATTCATATCCCATCTGTATCATGATGCCGTTAACCTCGGCGAAATTACCGGTGAATTGCGCGGGATATATGTTGTTCATCCCCACAAAGTTCGCCACGAAGGGGGAGCTCGGTTTTTTGAATATATCCATCATGCTCCCCGATTGCTTGATTTTCCCGTTCTGCATTACGGCGGCGCAGTCCGCCAGTGAAAGCGCCTCGGAAAAACTGTGCGTCACCATCAGGAAGGTTATGTTCGACGAGTGCTGAAGTTTTTTCAGCAGCTGCTGCAGCTCCGTGCGGAATGACTGGTCGATCGCGGAAAAGGGTTCGTCCAGTAGCAGAATCTGCGGCTCCGGAAGGAGCGCCCGGGCAAGCGCGGTTCTCTGGACCTCGCCGCCGCTCAGATGTGCCGGTTTGCGCTTCAGAAGATGCCGGATGTTCAACAGATCCACGAGTCTGTCGAAGCGGTCGCCGGCCTTTCCCTTGTCCGTATTTCGATAACGGAGCCCGTATCTGATGTTATCCGAAACGTTTAAATGCGGGAAGAGGCAGCTGTTCTGATACACGATTCCGATTTCCCGTTTTTCAGGCGGGAGCCTGGTTATGTCAAGATTGTTAATAATTATGGTGCCGGATGAAATCGCCTGCAGTCCCGCTATGGTCTCCAGAAGAACGGTCTTGCCTGATCCGGTCGGCCCGAGGAGTGCGAAAAACTGATTCTCCGGTATGTCGAGATTAATATCCGTCAGGGAGAATCCCGGGAGATTCACCTCGAGGCCGGTTATTCTGATCATGAATGGCCCTTCCTCTGTGACGTGATTATTCGCAGGGCGATGAAAAGCCCGAGGCAGAGGAGAAGGAGCAGCACGCATATGGGCAGGGAGCTCACAAGGCCGTACGATTCGAAACGCTCGTAGATGAGCACGGGCGCGTTCATCGGATGGTACGCGATGATTATCACCGCCCCGAATTCGCTGATGGCCCGTGCGGTGCACATGATGAATCCCGCGAGTATGCTCCGGGTGGCCAGGGGGAAGGTGATCCTGAAAAAGGTCTGAGTCGCCGAGGCGCCCAGGCTCCGCGAGATGCTTTCCAGCCTGGGAGATATTGCCTCAAATCCGTTTTTTGCAGCGCTGATATAAAAGGGGAGGCCTACGAAGGTGAGGACCGTGACGATACCGGCGACGCTTCCCATGATCCGTATGCCCAGCGCGGAGAGCGCCTTGCCTATCCAGTGTTCCCTGCCGGCTATGCTCAAGAGTGCAATTCCCACGATCGGGTGGGGGATCATTATCGGCAGGTCTATGATGCTTTCCACAATCCCTTTCCCCCTGAAGTCGCTTCGGGCAAGCAGATAGGCGAAGGGCGTTCCGATGACAAATGATATTGTGGCGGCAGCCAGCGAGGTGCCCATGCTGAGTTGAATCGAGCGGACAACGTCACCGTCGAGTATCGTGCGCAGCATCGACTCCGCCGAGGGTCTGCTCATCAGCTGGATGATGGGAATCAGTATGAACAGGAGTACGGTGAACCCCGAGAGGAGGCATATCCAGAAGAACAATTCTCTTTTTCTGGAAAACGAAGCCATCAGAATTCAGTCGAAAGAAGATGGTGAAGTTCCGAGGGGATGGCATTTTTCACGGCATCATCCCGTACGTGACACGGGGAGATCGGCGGTTGCCCCATTTTTTCAAATATTGTGAGGCCCCCCTCGGGATCGAGCAGGTATGCGAGAAATTCAATCGCTGCCTTTCGATTGTGACTGTTTTTCAGAATCGTGATGCCGTAGGTGCACGACTCACCTTTCATCGTAATCAGGGAGCCGGGCCTCTCGCCGGTGACACTGACCGTTGCCGTGGAGTATTTACCGTTGAAACGGTAGTTCCCGAGGTTGATCTCATCCGGAAGGGAGATGTAGGGCAATTTGTGCTGAACGGCGACGGAAAGGTATTCCCATGCATAGTCGAGGTGCCCCGTTTGCAGAAGGGATATCAACTCAACGGATTTCGGGCGGATGTTTTCCACAGGCCTGTTCGCCAGCAATCCCGCATAGAGGCCGGGCATTTTATAAAACCTCTCCGCGAGCTGAATCACCATGAGAGCCCGGTAGCCGCAGGGATCGAGATTCTGATCTGAGTGCCCCCATGTGACCCCCCTCTTTTTGAGGATATGGAACCAGTTCTTTTCAGTGATCTCCCCTGCATATCTGCTGTGTTCCGTATAACATAAAACCATCCGGTTGCCGGCGAACTTGATATTCCAGTCGGCGTACAGCGGTATAAGGTATTTGTCTATTACCCTGTAATCCGCGGATGCAATGATGTCGCAGGGTTTTTTCAGATCGGTTATCTTCCTTGCGGCCTGTATGCTGCCGCTCGCCTCCAGAAGGATCTCCACACCGCTGTTCCTCGCCTCGTATTCCTTTTTTATCGCCGCCAGGGGGGTCGACAGGCTGCCGGCATGGAAAACAATAATTTTCCCGGATTCATGAGAGGCGTTTCCGCATGATACAACGGGAAGGGATGTGATGACGATCGATAGAATGACGATAAGTATCCGGTTCATCTGACTGTTGTACTTCTTGATGATGTAAATTCATCGAATTTATATTGATATCCCCCTATGGTGTCAATTGAAAATAGATCATAATTTTATTTTGTTGCCGGCGGAACATCGGGCCGGTGGCGCTGAAGGTACGACCGTCGGACGGCCATATCCACGGGAATGCCGGCAGTGGGATCCTGTTCACCCGGGGGGATGAAACCCTCCCGGTGGACAGGTGGAGCACCGGAGGTTCACCTGCGCCCATGGCCGCCATCCCGGAACCCGTGGGGGCGTCTCCCCGGCCCTTCCGGCCAAATTTTAGATTTGACTTTTTTGGCAGAAAGAATATACCGGCTTCATGATAAACGATCTCATGTCAGCCGAAGAAATCGCGAATTACCTGAAGATAAACGTGAAAAACGTCTATCAGTTCGCGAAAAACGGAGAGATCCCGGCGACCCGCATCGGGAACAAGTGGCTTTTCCCCAGGAGGATCATCGACGAGTGGATCGACTCGTCCGCCAGAAGGAACGTCAGGGCCACCACGCTCGATTACAGCGACATGCTCCTGTCGATCGGGAGCAACGATCCCTTCTGGGAGATACTATCGAACGAGCTCATACAGCGCCCCTACAACACCATCGTCCCCTACGCCAGCGTGGGGAGCTGCGACGGGCTGCGCGCCCTGGAACGGGGGAAGGCCCTTCTGGCCGGCATACACCTCTACGATCCGGATACCGATTCGTACAATACCCCCTTTCTGTCACGGTACCTCCCCGGCAGCAGGGTGAGCCTCATCCACCTCTTCAATAGAAGGCAGGGGCTCATACTGAAAAGCGGCAATCCCAAGGGGATCCGCTCGATCAGGGATCTGGCCCGATCCGATGTCGTGCTGGTGAACCGCCGCGCCGGCTCCGGAACGAGGCTGCTGCTGGATTCCTGTCTCAGCAAGGAGGGGATTCCGCCGGAATCTCTGCAGGGGTACGACCGCGAGGTGGACACCCATTACGGGCTGGCCATGGCGGTGCGGGACGGCGGCGCAGACGCGGGGATCGGCATCGAGATCGCGGCACGGGCCTGCGGCCTCGATTTTATCCCGATGAAGGAGGAGAGCTACGATATCGTGGTGCGCAGCGAGTACATGGTCCTCCCATCGGTGCGGGCGATGCTGGATTTCATGCAATCGCGGAGATTCAAGGATATAATGCGGTACCTTCCGGGCTACGATCTCCACGGCTCCTGCTCCCCCATATGGGAGGGGACCGTCAGGCAGTAGCCCTCCCGCAGGACGCTCAGTCCACGTGCGTGAAGCGCTCCCGGATCTTCGCCCTCTGGCCGCTGATGAATATCCCCAGGCCGATCCATTTCCTGTCGCTACCGTCCAGCGGCGGCTCGCCGCTGTAGTCGTGCCAGCGGTCGGCGAACTCCCCGAGGGGGATGTAGCCGCCGGTCCCCAGGAGCGACGGGTCCTCCACGTAGACGTTCCTTTCATCAAGCCCGGTGACCACCACGTAGTGGCCGTCCTCCCAGTCGTCGCGCCAGCAGAAACCCCGGGGGGCCGGGTCGACCCATGCCTGGATCGCCACGATCACCGGCACGCCCCTTTCGATGGAGTGGCGCAGGTCGACGATGGAAAGGTTCTCCCGGACGGCCGCCTTCATCCCCAGCTGTTTTGCCACGGCAGCTATCCGCTCGGGCCCGGTGCCGCTGGTTTCGCTGGAGCCGAGCATTTTCATGAGGTCCCCCTCGCGCTTCTCCACGCCCCAGTACATCAGCACCGCCTGCAGGGCCGCGGCGCCGCAGGAATATGTGGTGCTCTGCCGCACGTCCGGCACCGGCAGTACCCTCACGGCGCGCCAGGGATCGCCGCCCCGGCAGAGCCGGGGGAGGAGCAGATGCCCCGCCAGCATCCCTGCGATGAGGATGAGCGCCGCGGCGATGGCCATGGAGAGCTTGTGTTTCATATCGTCCTCCCCTGAAGGTAATGTGCCGGCACAGTGGTCGATGTGAATATACTCACCCGGGTCCGCGGTGTCAACAGCTCCCGCCCGGAGGTGCCGGTACGGGGGCCGAATACTGCTTGACAGCTTGTTTTTTGGCAGTACATGATTGCCTGCCGGAAATGCAGGCCCATCCATGAAGGGATGCGTCGTCGTCATGGCCCCGCTGTGCCTCTGCCTCATCATCGGGCGGCATCGGGCCGCCGGCGTCCGGGAATGCGTCGTGAGCCCCTCGCGCACGGCGGACCGGTCAGAAGGCTATGCGATACGCAGAGGAGGGAGCGCATGACGCTGATGGAAATACTGACACGCCTGGCGCGGCCGAGGCCCAATCACAGCGACGCCCTGGCCGACACCGCATCCTACATCGGGGGGCTCCTCAGATCATGGGACATACCCTTCATCGTGCAGCAGTTCCCGCTGCGGCCCCACATGCACGCCATCGTGGGGATCACCTGCCTCGCCCTGACGGCCCTGCTGCTGGTGCTGGTGGTGAAGCGGAAGTGGCTGCCGGCGGTCATCGCGGCCCTGGCGGTGCCGGTCCTCATGCTGGTGGAGTTCGAGCTCCTGGTCCCGACGGTGTCGGCGCTTTTTGTAAAGACCGGAGAGAACATCATCGTCCGCTTCCCCGTGGAGGGGGCGGCGCGGGAGCTGATCTTCTGCGCCCACTACGATTCCAAGACGGAATTCCTGGACCACCTGCAGCGCACGCGCCTCTATCAGTTCCTCCCCCTGTTCTTCCTCCTGGGAATCCTGCTGGGGCCCCTGGTCCTGTGGGGAAAAAGGCTCGGCACATCCCGCGGCCGGATCGTCCAGGGGGTCGCCGTCACGCTCGCGTCCCTGTATATGGTCTACATGTCCCTGGTGGCGCTCAATTTCGGGGGATACGTCTTCCCCATAGGGGAGAGCAGCGGTGCGGTGGACAACGGAACTGCGGTGACCTCGCTCCTGGGGCTCGCCAGAGAGATGCGGGAGGGGAGGGTCGCCCGGGGGAGGTCCAGCGTCACCATAGTCTTCACCGCGGGGGAGGAGGTGAATTTCCAGGGGGCCATTCACTACGTCGACAGATACATCAGGGGAGTCCGATCGCCGGTCCCCCGGTACTGCGTGAACCTGGAGCTGATGGCGCAGGGGGGCGACATGATCTACTGGAAGAGGAGCGGCGTCTTCCTGAGGTTCCGTGACGCGGACCGGAGCCTGGCGGCGCGCATGGGTGATGCCTGGAGGACCGTCTCGGGCCGGCCCATGGGGACCGAGGATCACTCGGCGGACGATTCGGTAGCCTTCATGGCGGCGGGGGTGCCGACGGTGACCGTCGGGTTTTCCGGGAGGCCGGGGCCCGGCATGGGGGGGTTCCATTCGCCGGCCGACAGCATCGGCAGGGTGAAAGCGGCGCAGCTCCCCCAGGCGGTGGCGACGTTCAGGCGGTTTATCGAATCCTACGGGAACCGATGAAAAGCTGTTGACATTTACGGACACCGGGAGTAGCACACTGCCGGCGGTCACCGGGAAACACCGCCGGGCCGCCGGGGGCTCAGCGTTCCGGTTAACGGCGACCGGGGCGCGCCCGTTTCATGAGGAATATAATCCCCAAAAGGAGGGTGATGAATGTGAAAGACAAGGAAACCAACTACTTCAAGTCGCTGTACGACGTCGTGCGCGTCATCCATTCCTCACTGGACGTGAAGATCGTGCTCGAGGAGATCGTCAAATCGGTGGTGAAGGCCCTGGACGTGAAGGCCTCCTCCATACGCCTGCTGGACTCGCGGAAGCGGTCGCTCATCATGGGGGCGTCGTGCGGCCTCTCGAAGGGCTACCTGAAGAAGGGACAGGTGCTGGTCAAGCAGAGCGGCCTGGACCAGAAGGTCCTGAAGGGGCAGCTCATCTACATCAAGGACGTTCAGACCGACCCCGACTTTCAGTACGGGGCGGTGGCCAAGACCGAGGGCATAAAGTCCGTCATCGTGGCGCCCATGGCCACGGGGCAGAAGGTGATCGGGATGCTCCGCGTCTACACCGGCAGGGTTCGGGAATTCAGCAAGCAGGAGATCCAGTTCCTGGAGGCGGTGGCGAACCTGAGCGCCCTTGCCCTGGACAACGCGCGGCTCCACCAGGTGCTGCAGACCGACTACGACCTGCTGGTGGCCCACAAGTACCGGCTCGACGACAATTAAACGGAGGAGGGACCTATGACACGAGTGGGAATAAACGGTTTCGGCCGCATCGGACGGCAGGTCCTGAAGGCGATCATGGAGCGCCACGGCAAGTCGCTGCAGGTCGTGGCCATCAACGACCTGTTCGACGTGGAGACCAATGCGCACCTGTTCCAGTTCGACACCAACTACGGCAAGTTTCCGGGGGACGTCCAGGTGAGGAAGGACGCCTTCGTGATCAACGGCAAGAAGATCAAGTGCTTCAAGCTGCGCGATCCCGGCAGCATCCCCTGGGACGACGAGGGGGTGGACCTGGTGGTGGAATCCACCGGCCTCTTCCTGAAAAAGGAGGACGCCTCCGCGCACATCCGCGGCGGGGCGAAGAAGGTGATCATATCCGCCCCTGCCAAGGAGGAGGACATCACCGTGGTGATGGGGGTGAACCACACGAAGTACAACCCCGCGAAGCATCACGTCATATCCAACGCCTCCTGCACCACCAACTGCCTGGCACCCTTCGCCATGGTGGTGCACCGGGCCTTCGGGATAGAGAAGGGGTGGATGACCACGGTGCACGCCTACACCAACGACCAGAGGATACTGGACCTGCCGCACAAGGACCTGCGGCGCGCCAGGGCGGCCGCCATGAACATCATCCCCACCACCACCGGGGCGGCCAAGGCGGTCTCCCTGGTCATCCCGGACCTGAAGGGGAGGATTGACGGCTATGCGCTGCGCGTCCCCACGCCCACGGTCTCGGTGGTGGACCTGTCGGTGCAGCTGGCGAAGGAGACCACCACGGAGGACCTGAGGAAGGCCCTGGTGAAGGCGTCGCGCACCACGCTCAAGGGGATCATGGCCTGCGAGCCCAGGAGGCTGGTCTCGACGGACTTCAGGGGGAACGACAACTCTTCAATCGTGGACCTGGAGTTCACCCAGGTGATCCAGAAGAACATGGCCAAGATCGTCTCCTGGTACGACAACGAGTGGGGCTACTCCTGCAGGGTCTCGGACCTGGCGGACTACGTGGTGAAGCGGGGGATCAGGTAGGGCATTTTCCTGAAGAATACGGGCCGGGGAAGGGCTACCTCCCCGGCCTTTCTATTGTGCGGTAAACGACACAGAGGAGACGTCCCGCGATGGGCCGGGGCCGCGATGCCGTCCCGTTCCACCATGGGAGCGCCGACAGGGCACTCTCCTCGCTCTGATGCTCCGTAACGGCTAGTGAGCCTGGACAGAGCGGGATTGCCAGCGCCCGGTGCCGATATCGTAGGTATAGTACCGGCTCTGGTCTGTTTTTACGACACTTGTCGGATCGATTGTCACGTACTCCGGGGATGATCCCGCCGGGGGCGAGAAGTAGTAGGAACCGACGATCCTGTCCCCCTGGTCGCAGAAGATCAGAAAGGAGCTCTTCGCCGGCAGGCCGTTCAATGTCACATGCGGCCTGCCGTTGACATTCAACGAAATCCAGCCGAGGTCGCGCTGCGTGGAATTGACGATATTGACCGCCTCCCTTCCGCTGACATTCATTCCGGTAAGAACGGAGATATCGATCAACACAAGGGATGCGACCGCAAGGGCGAGCATGAGCTTTTTCATGGTGTCGAACCTCGTCTTGTTTTTGCCATTCTGTATATCAGCTATACGGGCGGTGTCAATTGAATTTTAACATTATGAAGTTATATGGGACACAATGGATTGTATCGGCCGAAACCCCATGCATGAACATCGCCGCAGTTCCGGTCACAGTCCCCTCTTGAATTTTCGCACTCTGCCCCCGAAGGGCAAGTGAACGTCCATGAATACCGATTGAATGGTTGCTCTCCTGCGATACATCCAGGGATGAATGCATTGCAGCTCACCGGTGGAACAGCAGCAGGCTGTACCCCTCGATCGTGCGCTCCTCGAAGCGGGCCGCGCCGGTCGCCCGGGCCATGGCGGCGAAGTCGGTCTTGAGGTAGCGGTCGTAGTGGCTCCCCTCGAGCCATTCGACGATCGCGGTGGCCGGATTCCACCGCCGCCCGTGGTCGATGACCACCACCGCCTCCCGGGCGATGCGGAGGAGGCGCCGCAGTATCCCCTCCTGTTCCTCCGGCGGGAAGAGGTGCAGGGCGAAGGAGACGAAGACGTAATCGAAGGACCGCTCCGGCTCCCGGGGCTCCAGGATGTTCCCTTCGCGAAAGGGTATGTCCAGCCCCGCTGCCGCTGCGCGCCTGGCCGCCCGCGCCAGCATCCCGGCGGAGAGGTCCCGCCCCTCCACCGAGCGGAAGAGGCGCGCCAGGGGGACGGTGAGGAGCCCGGAGCCGCAGGCCCAGTCCAGGGCGGTCTTTTCACGCACGCCGGGTATCGCGGTGACCGTGCCGGCCACGATCCGCTCCAGCCGGGGACCCAGCCCGCGCTCGATGATCCAGTAGTACCGGTGGAACCAGTCGTAGAGCCGCTTCATGGAATCGGCGGTTCGTCGGCGTCGGGAGAATGTCATGGGACCTCCGCTTTCAGCCATACCGGTGTCAACAGCTGTGGTATAGCATACCCCCGGTGGGGCTGCAAGCGCATTAATCGTGACTACCCGGATCTCCGTGAGCTCCCTGTGAAACACCCTTCGGTCGTTCGAAGGGGATCGTACATGCCATCACCGCGCGATATCCCGCACAGAGCGCACAGAGGACACGGAGCGTATTCTGCAGTAAAGA
This sequence comes from Spirochaetota bacterium, assembly GCA_016929135.1. Lineage (GTDB taxonomy): Bacteria > Spirochaetota > UBA4802 > UBA4802 > UBA5550 > JAFGJK01. The sequence goes on from JAFGJK010000045.1 coordinate 22,583, forward strand.
AACAGCCCGAAATGTGCCCTAGCCGAGATCGGCCGGCTCCAGCTTCAGTGTGAGGCGCACCGGGCCCGAGGGGCCCACGGCGATGAAGGGGAGGTCGATCACCGTTTTCCCATCAGCGGCGAGCTCGCGCGCCGCGCGCTCCGATACCTCGGCGATCCGCTCCATGGCCCGGGGGTCCGAGGAGAGATCGACCTTGTGCATCTGCAAGGCCCGGGCCACCACCGCATCGATCACCCTTCTTCCCCCGGGGGTGCTGCCGCGCTTCACCACCGGCCCCTGCGGGGCCGGGTTATCGAAGTCGAGCCGGGAGCCGCAGTGCCCGCACAGGAACCTGGTGCCGGTGCTGAGGGATGCGCCGCAGACCGGGCAGTGCAGGGGCGTCTTTATGATGGGAACAGCCATGGTGACCTCCGCGGGGATATGCGGGTGCGTGCAGGGACGAACCGCACTCTCTCAGTACACCCGATATTACGTCATGCGCCGCGCGGGGTCAATAATATATTACGCACAGGACCCGCGATATGTATGAAAGACGCGAGGCCGGGATGCGCCCGGCGAGCTCGCGAGGATGCAATGGCGGTCCACGTCCCGCGAGACCCTCAGTACCATGAGTCGCATCTCCTCCATGAACCTGCGGCACCCTTCGTCGTGAGGGGCACCCCTCGCAACGGGATGGTGCGCTTCTACGGGAGGTCGCGTCTCGTTCACCTGTACCGGAAGGTCCTGCGCGGGGGCATCGACTGCCGCCGGCAGGCCCTGCTTCAGGCGCGGGATGTTCACGCGTAAAAAGGCGTTGTACCCCGTAATCCCCTGGGCCTTTCCGATGTGGCGCCACGGCTCCTTCTCTTCGGCCGAAAGCTCCATCCAGAGGGCGCTGGCCTCCCTGAATGCCCCCTGCAGGGCCTTCTGCGCCGGGCTCCTGGGCAGGGTCCGCTCACCCTTGCACCGCAGAAGGGTCTGCCCCTCCCTTTCATAGAACACCATGCGCCCCACCGCACCGTGGAACGACCGTATCGACCTGTTATAGCTCACTATGGCCATCGTCGCCTCCTTGAAATAAATTTTTCACATCGACGGGCCCCGTCCGTTGCTACAGTACGGGCCCCTCCTCCTGTTATGAATGGCCTTTCGCCCGGAAAGAGGAAAAAAAATCCCCCCCTGCATGAAAAAAAGGGAAAACGATAGGAAGAGAATAGGAAGTCAATAGGAAGCTGACAATATGAGCACACATACCGCACCAATACAAGGGTAATGGAACACCCTCCCTGGGGACGCATATTCGAGCCATCGCCTGGCATGAGCGTTTTCGTCATCCTGACGGCTCATGAAGGCGCCCCCCCCCCCCGGCCCCCGGTGGGGGCGCCTGTAACCGCAACATGTTCACGGGGCCCCCCGGCCCCCGGTGGGGGCGCCTGTAACCGCAACATGTTCACGGGGCCCCCCGACCCCCGGTGGGGGCGCCTGTAACCGCAACATGTTCACGGGGCCCCCCGACCCCCGGAGGGGGCGCCTGTAACCGCAACATGTTCACGGGGCCCCC
>JAFGJK010000046.1 GCA_016929135.1 Spirochaetota bacterium
AAGATTTAATTATAAACTTGGCAAGTTGAATATAATCAAAAGAGAGTTGCAATTACGTCTATTATGTATTTTTCTACAGACTCAACAAAGCATGTAAGCTTCGTCGCTTCGCTCCTCGGCCTACGGCACTTCGGATCAGCCGACCGGCGTTAAGTGCCAATTCCCATAGTATGAAGAAAAATACAACCATCAATCTTTGTATTACCGGTGCCGCGGGAAACCTCGGCGGCCTGCTGGCCCGTCATCTAGTCGACAACCGTGAAATAAGACTGTTTTTGATGGTTCACCACAGGGATGTCGATCAATCGTTGAAAGATAACGGTGAAGTGACCGTCATGCGGGCCGATCTTGCTCGCAAAGAGACCCTTGTGCCGGTATTGAAGGACATTGACGTTGTGGTCCATTTTGCGGGAGTGCTGTTTAAAAGCAATCCGGAAAAGTTTCTTCATATTACGAATATTGAATACTTCGAAAACCTGGTGGATTCATGCATTCACAACGGAGTGAAGCGCATCATCCTGATCAGCTTTCCACACGTGGAAGGGGAATCATCCCATACGAATCCCGCAAGGGGAAGGCTCGATGCCGTTCCGGAATCCGTTCATGCGGCGACGAGACTTGAAGAGGAGAGGTATCTGTTTTCCAATGAATCGACAGGTCAATATGAAGCCGTATCGTTGCGTGTCGGCATGGTGTATGGTAAGGGTATTCTGATGATCGATGCGGCGAGATGGCTTTCCAGGCATTGTCTGCTCGGCGTATGGAGAAAGCCGACATGGATACATCTGATATCGAAGATCGATTTTTTGGATTCACTGGAAAGCGCCGTTGTCAAGCCCGGGATCGGCGGCATCTATCATGTCGGTGACGAGGGGATTCAGACCCTGCAGGAATTTCTCGATACGGTGACGGCATACTGGGGTTACAGGAAGCCCTGGAGGCTGCCGTTATTCTTGATCTATTGTGCGGCTGCACTATGCGAATTTGTTTCCCGGTTGTTGAATATCAGGTCGCCCTTAACGAGGGATTTCATTACGATAGGCAGGGTTTCCTATTACGGCGATACTTCAAGGATGAGAAGGGAATTATTGGCGGGATTGAAATATCGAAATTACAAAGAGGGTATTGAGACATTTTAAAACGGCGCATCGACGCGGCTGTTGTATTTTCCTTATAATGAGTGCGGGGACTGCGGGCGGCACTGTGGTGCGGAGGGATGACGCTGTTCATGCTCCCCTATCGGATGTCTGTGCTGATAAAACGAGGAAAGAACAAACAGGTACTATGACGTGGCAATGCTCCTCTCGCCGTCCGTGAGCTTCGGCAGACCTTCACCCTGCAGGGCTCGCCGCCTTCATGGTTCGCGGCCGGTCTTCAATCGCCGCTTTTCCAGAACCGCTAATTCGCCTTGGCAGAAACATACAATTATTGAAAATATTGAGCAGACCCCGGCAACTCCGCTCTGCCGGGTGACGTTATCCGGGTATCGCGGGCGATTCCGCGGTTGTAATGGAAACAGTATGAAGCATAACATCTATCTGGTGAGCGGCCTGGGGGCCGATGAGCGAGTCTTCAGGTATCTCCACTTTTCCGGTGCCGGTGTTTTCCATATACAATGGATTGATCCATTGAAAAATGAATTGATTGAACCCTATGCGTCCCGCCTGTCGTCCCAGATAATGACATCCGACAACAATAGTGTCATCGGTGTCTCATTCGGCGGGAGGATCGCCGTTGAATTGAGTACAATGCGTGCCTTCTCGAAGGTCATCATCATTTCCTCGAAAAACCGACAGTGCCTTTACAAAATGGGCCCTGGACCAGGTTTGTGTCTGGAAGAATGAGGCACTGAATAGTTCGCTAATTCACATTCACGGGACCGATGACTGGTTGTTCCCCATACGAACTATTGTAAATCCGGTTACCATCAATGAGGGATCTCATTTTATGATTGTCAATGGTGCCGCAGTAATCAATAATTTTTTGAAGACGGAATTTTCTGTGTGAAGGCCCGCGCTCTTCGATACAATTGGCATGCGGCGCTTACCGGGCATACGGCCCGCATTGCCGACGCTGCGGCAGAGCGCCGGATGGTGCGGTGCCGTTCTGCGCAGCTGGGAGAAGAACCCCATGATAAAGCATACGGATAAGGAATATATTGAGACAAAACGCATTAAGCAGAATAGGGCGGCGATGAACCCCCGTTTCACTGCACTGGCCTCATGGATACAAAAAGAGTACGATGCAGCTCCCCTGAACATCCATTATGATACGATTGCTGATAATCGACCCAGGCTAAGTATTATCTTCGAATACCGGGACGATGAATTGAAGTTCAGAGATGGATATCTGGGGAACTTCCATTCAGAAAAGCAGAAGGCCGTTTCCGATACGTTCAATGCACTGGTCAACAGGGACAGGGACTATAATTCGAAAAATCTGCACGTCATCTTTACATCCTTTGAACCGCGGGCAAAGGATGAGGCCAATTCATCGGTACCTGAAAACGAAATAAAAAAACTTGAGAAGGGACTGGAGGCATACCATGTGTGGACCATCTACCGCCAGTTTTCCAGTACGACTTTTTTCCTGTATACGGACGCGCAGGTGGAAGAGGCCCACGAAAAGGGTTTGGTGGCGGTATTTACCGATGCATATTTCAATATTTTGAAGGAATATGACGAATTTGATTACTTTAAAAGAGAATCCTTTTCAATTCGGCTTGATAGTAAGGAGAATTTCGATAAAAACTATAGAAGCAACTGGTTCTATTATTCGCGATAGATATGCACCGCACGTCAGGCATCATACAACATGGCGCAGGAAATATGGAATAATAGCCGAAGCGAATCACTCGGCGTCCTCGCTCCGGTTTCCGGGCTGAAAGAAACGGTATCCCCAACGCATACCATTCCCTAAAAGAGCTGGACAAATAACCAAAAGCATGATAGCGTGTGAGCACTATTGAACGGAAGAATGAGTGAGCGGCAGGGGGCTTGTCTGTTGGTGAACCGATGCGGCTCGCTGCACCGGCCGGTGATGGCGCCGCGGCCGTTATAGCCATTCCGCCGGACCTCTTTTTACGAGCACCTGCACCTGTATAATCTCATTCGGGGGGAATCATGATGAAAGGGAAATGTTTCTTGATCATTCTGATTACTTCTATCCTCATCACCGATACCTTATATGCGAACATATACTATAATACGGATCCATTGTTAAAAGCCGCAAGGGAGGGGGACCTGCACGCGGTGCGGGGATGCATCGATTCCGGCACCTCCGTTGACAGGGCCGACGTCAACGGCTATACCGCCCTGATGCTGGCGGCGCAAAACCGGCATATCGACGTGGTGCGGTTTCTGCTTCAGAAAAACGCCAGTGTCGGTCTGAGAATGAACCATTCGAAAATCACCGCCTTGGAATATGCGGCCCTGGGCGGAAGCCGTGAGATATTTGAATTGATTCTTAACAGGAACGCCTCGGTGAACTCCCATACCCTGATCTATGCCGCCAAGGGGGGGAATGCCGATATCGCGGAGATGGTGTTGAACCGGGGGGGCGACGTCAACACCGTCCCCGATGCGGGGTCATCGCATCCCCTTGTCTATGCCGCTGAGGGGGGAAACCCCGCGATGGTAAAACTCTTCTTGGACCGCGGTTCTAAATTCGACCGGACAATCATGGATTCGGCCTTGATCAGCTCGTGCATACACGGTGGCATGGAGGTGACGCGATTCCTGTATGACAGGGGGGCAAATATCAACTGCGTCGATAACGGCTACACCCCCCTGAATCTCGCTTTGAGGAACAAGCACAGGGACATCGCGCTGTTCTTGCTGAACCATAACGCGAATATCCATCATCTCTCCTCCGATTTACATGGAAGCACCAATGCCCTGCAGTACGCGTCGATGAACGGGTTCCTCGATATCGTGACAATCTGTGTAAACAGAGGGGCCGGATACAGGGAGAAGGCCCTGTTCGGCGCCGCCCAGTACGGGAAGCTGGACGTCGTGGAATACCTCGTGTCCCGGGGGGTGAAGGTAAACTATACCGATCCCGAGGACAACAGGACCGCACTGATGCTGGCCTCTGAATACGGGCATGCCCCCATAGTGAAATTTCTGTTGCGCAAGCGTGCGAATCCCAATATCAGGATGCATCATATCAGAGAGGGGATAAGGGGGCGGTTTAAAGGGAGCTCCGCACTGATCCTTGCCTGTGAAAAGGGGGATCCGGAGAGCGTGAAGGCCCTTGTCGCCGCCGGTTCCGATGTTCATTACCGGAGCCTCACCTTCACCCCCCTCTGCGCCGCCGCCGCTTCGGGAAACCGGGAGATTGTGGAACTGCTTCTGAAAAAGGGGGCCAATATCAACCATATGTCCTTGATGACGAACTATTCACCGCTGATGATAGCGGCCAATCGTGCGGATCTGGATATGACCAGGCTGCTGGTCAAGAACGGAGCGGATGTGAATCTGGTGGACAAAACGACCGGTTATTCCGCCCTCTGTTATTCCGTTCTGACTTTTTTCAAATACTATCTGGATAATTATCCGAAACGGGATCAATTCTACGGGACAGCAAAACAATTGATTGAAAGCGGAGCGGATGTGAACGTGACGCTGAAACATAAAAGGGCTACCATCTTGATGGATATCGTGCATGAGTATTCGATGAATCAGTACTCTGAAACCCACCAGAGCGGGATTAGGGCGGATGATGTGGCGCGGTTTTTCGGGCTTTTCATCGATGCGGGAGCGAATCTCGGTGTGAAGGATGCGGACGGGCATACCGTAGTGGACTATTCCCGCTCCTATCCCGAAATCAAACGGCTGCTCGTCGATGCGGGGGGAAAAGATCAGTAATGGATACCGAACGGTGATTTTCGCGTAATGGCACAGGGGGAGAGACCAGTAGGCATCCTCTACGGCGCGGGCCGGATCCGGGGGTATGCCGCGAATAGCGTCGCCCGGGGCATCGGTTTCTTCACGGGCGATCAGGCTTCTCCTCTGTCGACGAAACGGACGGGGGTGCGGCCCGGCAGTTCCCGTGTCTCCATTCACCGACGGCGCGCTTCGCACCACCGAACAGAGTGATCCCGTACCTCGCCCCCCCCTCTCATGTTCACGGGACCACTGATCCCGTCGGCTTCATTGTGATTGTTGATAACAATACGAATCTGCTTGATTTTCATGAGCAAAAGGTTGTATTGTAGCAAAAACCTTTTCCTGTATCACCTGTTTGTTGCAGCGCCAGTTAAGAATAGGGAGGTGCCGGTATGAGGCATCGGATATTTGCATTAACACTCCTGTTCGCTACCCTTGTCCTTCTTTCACCCGGCTCCGGCACGGCGGCATGGAGCGGAAGCGATGTCAGTGCCGCAGTGTATGATTCAGAGAGAGGTGTATTATCTCTTCAGGGGTGACGAGTATGTGAAGCACAAGTGGGACGAGGCGCCCATGGCCGGATATCCCAGGGGGATCGCCGGCAACTGGAAGGGGTGGCCCGCCGGCTGGGGTGCCGGCGGCGTGGACGCCGTCGTCTACGATCCGGTGAGGAAGGTCTACTATCTCTTCAAGGGGAGCGAGTACGTGAAGCACAAGTGGGACGAGGCGCCCATGGCCGGATATCCCAGGGGGATCGCCGGCAACTGGAAGGGGTGGCCCGAGTGAATTGACGGAGGGGAAGCAGCGGTCATATCCCGGATCTGATCTGCCGCTCCCGCATCGGAATCGTAGAGGTCTGAAGACTGCAACGGAGTCCGTTCCGCACCGTACGGGGGGCTGTGGCGCCACCAACGGCAGTGTCCATGTCGCCGTGCGGATTGTTCCGCATATCGATCCATCGGCCGACGGGACCGGGCCAAAAAGCCGGGAGCGCCGGTGTCCCCGTAAAAATGATGCAATAATTCTTGAAAAACATCGTCTCAGGAGATATACCAGCAGGGAGTCATTCATATATGAGGAAGGATTATCGTACAGGATTTCATCGCGGCAGGAATGCGGCACAGCCGGGGGATATACTGATCCACAGATCCTCCTGCGACGGCTGCGGCGTCTGTGTTGCAACATGCCCCAACGATGTTTTCATGGTACGGGAGATGACATCCGGGGAACTGTCATCCCTGTCGTTCATGGGGAGAATCAAGGTGCGGTTCAAGGGGAGGAACAAGTCCTATGTCCTCGATGCGGCCCGATGCACCTTCTGCGGATTGTGCGAGATCAACTGCCATGAGCATGCCATCGCCGTGGGGGCGAAACCGTGAGCGATGCGCCGGAGGAAACCTCACGGGCAAAGAGCACGCCGCCCGCGGCGGCGTCTCCATCGACGGCAGGGGGTACCGGTATGGACAATGAAGGGGGGATAGCCGCTCAGAGCGGTGAGACGGAGATAGCCACCTACAGATGTCTTTCCAGATTCAGGGAGCAGCTGCTGTCTTCCGTCATCGGATCTCTGGGTATTCCCGCCGGCAGCCGCGGACTGGATGCCGGCTGCGGAATCGGGTCCATTACGCGGCTGCTCTCCGTGCCCGTGGGGAGAGGGGGGCATGTAACCGGCCTGGATATATCGAGGGACCTCATCAGTTATGCCCGGGATAACCATCAGACGGATACGCTTCACTTCGTCGAGGGTGATATCACTTCACTGCAGTTTGATGATGGTTCCTTTGACTGGGTCTGGAGCATCGATACGGTGTGGCCGGGGCCGAGGGCATCGGGCTGCCCCTCCGAGGATCCCCGGGGCATCATCGGGGAATTCCACCGCGTTCTCAGACCCGGAGGGTCTCTGTTCATCCTGTTTTGGACCTCGCAGCGTCTGCTCCCGGGATACCCGGTGCTGGAGGCCCTGCTCAACGCGACGTCCCCGGCAACGGCTCCGTTTTGCAGGGGGATGGGGCCGTCGCGTCATGTTTTCAATGCAGGGGACTGGCTTGAGAGCGCCGGGTTCAAAAACATAGCGGTTAAGACCTATACGGGAGATATCGCGGCTCCCCTGAGCGGCAATGACCGGGAGGCGCTGCACATCCTGCTTCGGATGTTCTGGGGAGAATCGGAGCCAGAGATCAGCGGGGAGGACTGGAAGAAATTTATGAGGCTGTGCGACCCGGAGTCTGATGAATATATCCTGAACAATCGGCATTATTACGGTTTTTATACCTATTCCCTGTTCAGGGGAATGAAATGAAAACGGCGTCCTCTGATACACGGGGCACGGGCCGTTCGATGCCGGATCGCCGCGGGAGGCCGTAGATATGCCTGATACGATTGATGTGGGATTGAAGCACGTACAGGAGACTTTGCTTCTCCCCTTATGGGGCCGGGCCGTGGAGACCATGAAGAGCGAACCGCTACTGGTGGATACGACCGCGGTTGAGATGCTGAAAAAGATCAATTACGATTTTTCGACGATAACGGACAATATCAGTGCCGTCAGCCGGCTGGGCTGGGTCGCCCGCAGCCTGCTCTTTGACGGTATTATCGGGCAATTTCTTGAAGCGCATCCCGGCGCGACGATAGTGAACATCGGCTGCGGCCTCGATACGACCTTTGAGCGGGTCGATAACGGAAGCATCCGCTGGTACGATCTGGATCTGCCGGATGTGATCGAGCTGCGCAGACGGTTTATCGGGGAAGATGACAGGAGAAGGTTCATCGTGAGCTCTTTCCTGGATGACGCATGGCTCAGTACACTGAGCATTCACGACACTATCCTCTTTGTGGCGGCCGGGGTGCTCTACTATTTTGAGGAGGTTCAGATTCGGGGGTTCTTCGGTACCATCGCCGATTCATTTCCGGGATGCCAGATCGCCTTTGACGCCACCGCAAGCGCCGCGATGGCCAACCGGCTGGTGGTGAAGCGCGCCGGTCTGGATGATGCATCATTTCTTAAATGGGGGCTCAAGAACGCGGCGGAAATCGCGTCGTGGGACGAGAGGATACGGGTGATGGAGGAATGCCCGATGTTTCGGGGGATACGGGACAGGCTGAACCTCAGGGACAGAATAACGACCTGGATATCCGACAGGCTGAGGATGCAGTATGTGGTTCGTTTGCAGTTCGGCGGGGATGCGTAGGGCGCGGCATCGAGCGGCGCTCCGGCGGAAGGGACGGCCTCAATGGGATACTATGATCTGACGGCTTCTGAACGGAGAGGGCTCTACGGGCGCATGGAGAAGGAGATCGCTCGGGATATATCCTCCGGCACCGCGGAGAGCGTCCGGAGATACGCCTCCCACAGCGACACCCATATCAGGAAGAATTGCTACCTGATCCTCGGGCGGCTCTACGGCGCCCATGAGGGCATGAGGGGAGCCATCCTCTCGGTGGTGGATTCTCTCGCGAAATCGGACGACCGGAGGGCGCGGCAGACCGCCGTGTATTCCCTCGGTGAAATTGGGAAAAGGGATTTTCACGCTGTTGCCGGAAGACTCGAGGCGTTCCTTCAGGAGACGCATCATGCGGTGAAGAACGGTCTGACCGGAGCGCTGAAGCGGATGGGGGAAAAGAATCCGGGACCAGTGGTCCCGTGGGTGAGAGAAAAAATACGATCCTGCAGTCCCGATATGCGGAAGCGGATTCTCCACGGCCTGGAGCTGAGGGGGCGCACCCACCCCGAGGACCTGCTCCCGATTCTCGGGGATGTATCTCGGGAGGGCATGGACAGGGGGACGAGGAGGATGCTCGTCCATATCGTGGGACAGATCAGTTACAAGGACGGGTGTATTGAAAAGGTGACGGCGGAATTGAAGACGTGGAATGACAAAGAGCTGGTGGCGGAGTGTGAAAAAGAGATACTGAAGGTCCACAGGAACTACCGGAGGTTCAGCGTTTTGACGCATGAAGAGGCCCGGGAGCATTGTGCCCGAAGCCTTTGGGGATCGTCGTGATTGCGGCGGCGGGCACACCGGCTGCCGTGCCGTTCTTCTCCGGCGGAACCACGGCGGCATGACAGAGGGCCGATTCGTTTTCAACAGGAGGGTAGTGCATGAAACGGGCATTGATTTTTTTCTCCCTGGTCTTTCTTCTGCCGGGCATCGTACGGTCCGGCGACGGCAGTACCGGTCAGGCGGTTCAGTACCCCAAGCGCTCATACCGGGGCGTTGAGGCGCTGTACCGGCGGTATTCCTGCAGGGTCCGGTTGACAAAACTGAAGGGAACGCTCGACGGGGCCTCCATGAGGGACTGGAGTGATTTCAGGACGAGAATAAAGGAGGGGGCGAGGAAGCGGGTCAATTTTGGAGGAAAATACATAATCGTCCAGTGGGGGTGCGGGACTGAATGCCACACGGGGGCGATCATCGACGCGGAGACCGGGAAGATATTCAACATCCCCATATCGGAGCGGGGGCTCGAATACAGAAGGGACAGCCTCCTGCTGATCGTCAATCCGCCGTCCCGTGATGAAGGGGAGGGGGAGCGCCCGAACTATGCCTATCCGGCCTATTACCTCTGGAAAGAGAACGGGTTCGAACTGCTGAAGGACACGAGGAAATGAGAGTATAAAGTATTCGCCGTGACCGGTGTCGTGCCGGCAAGGCATGGGGGTGAAAGGCCCCGTGAAGGACCGGGGGGCGAGGAGAGTGCCGTGGGAATGCGGATTATCAATATCGATCCCCGCAACAGCGGGACGGTCTTCATGCTGTTGAAAGAGGCGGCGCTCTGGCTGAATGCCAGGGGGGTCGATTACTGGCAGAACTGGCTCGATCCTCCCCGGGAGCATGTCGACTGGATTAACGAGGGCATCGCGCACCATCAGTTCTATCTCGTATACAACGGGGATGAGCTCGTCGGGATGTTCAGACTGCAGTTCGAGGACGAGATGTTCTGGGGCGCGAAGCCCGACAGGGCGGGCTATGTTCACTCCTTTACCGTGAGAAGGAACCATTGTGGCAGGGGGATCGGCTACCGGATCCTGGATGAGATCGTGAACCTTCTGCTGGATAGGAGGTGCAGCTGTGTGCGGCTGGACTGCGGAAGAGGGGCCGCGAAACTGCGCGACTACTATAAACGGTACGGCTTTATCGAGGTCGGCGTCGTCGTCGTTGGAGGGGAGGACCTCGTACTGTTCGAGAAGGGAATAGCTACGGGCGGCGTCCCCTCGTCCCGCTGACGGCGGATGCGCATCCGGGACGGCCGGGGCTTCGATTGAGGGACTGCCGCACCGTCATCTCCACGCCACGAACCCCATGAAAGATCTCCCCATGAGCCTGACGGTCTTCACCCGGCTGAATCCGCATCGCCTCAGGTCCCGCACGATTTCCCCGGTCTCCGGAAGAGGGTAGAGTCCCCGGGTGGCGGAAAAGAGAATGTCATAGTATGATGACGACAGGCTCCTCCCCTTCGTGCCGGTGGCCAGGATGAACCTGCCGCGGTCTCTCAGCAGCGTGTGGATCGAAGAGAACAGCCGCATCCTCTGCTCGCCGGAAAAATAGTATATGTTCGAAAAGGACGTGACGAGGTCGAAGGTTCTGTCCCTCAGGGCTTCGGTCTCCAGGATGCTGTCATGAATAACGGTGAAATTCTCATCGATGCCCAGTTCCGCCGTCCGTTTTCGCGCCTTTGCCGCGGCGGCGGCGTCGATTTCCACGGCGATGCCGCCGTTGTCCCTGTTGATCTCCCCATAGTATTTCAGGTATTCCCCCGCGCCGCAGCCGATCTCCAGTATCTCCAGCGGGGCGTTTTTTTTCACGGTTTGATGGATAAAGGCCCTGATGAGCGGCTCGGTCACCCTTGAGGATTCGGCGATCACCCCGCCGAAATCCTTCAGGTAATCCCCTTTCTCGTTGCGCGTGAGGTAGGTGCCGATCCTCCGCGCCACGTCGGCGTGATAGAGGACCGTCTCCCTGAGGAGCTCCGCCAGGGGGGTGTTGTGTCCCAGCGCCCTCGCCGTCGGCCCCTTCAGCCGGTACCTCCCGTTTTTGATCGATATCTCCCCGATGGAGATGCCCAGGTCCAGCAGCGACGACAGGAGCTGCCTGTTGGCCACCCGCAAGGCGCCGGCGAGCTCGTCGAGGGTCGAGGGCGCGGAGAGTGCCGTGCACAGCCCGGTTTCCAGGGCCCCGTGATAGAATATCAGGCTCCCCTGGAGCCTCATGATTTCGGCCATCTTCAGCTGGGCGCGCAGGTCCCCTGAGGCAATAAGGTTCTTGATCGATCTGACTGTCATCTGTCGTCCTCCACGGGCCGTGATCCGGCTTCATCGTTGCCCATAGGATACACCGCCCGCCATCCCCTGTCGTCCGGGTTACTTAGGCTGTACCCATTTTTTCGACAGAGAGGTCTTCGCGGTATTCCTTCGGCGTCTTCCCGGTGACGTTCTTGAACACGGTGTTGAAGGTGGACTTCGAGTTGAACCCGGCATCGTAGGCGATGGAGAGTATGCTCCTGTCGCTGTAATCGGGGTTGGCCAGCCGCCGCTTCACCTCCTCGACGCGGTAGCCGTTTATGAAGCTGTAAAAATTCTGCCGGAAGTGGATGTTCAGTATCATGGAGAGGTGGTGCGCCGGCAGGGAGAGCTCGCCGGCCAGGTCCCGGAGGGTCAGCTCTTCGCGCAGGTACAGTCTTCTCTCCGCCATGGCCTCCCGCAGCCGTTCCACGTAGCGTGCCTCCTCCGAGGCCGGAAGCCGCAGCTTTTCGTACCTCGGAGAGGGTTCCGCATCATCGGGGCGGTCTGCCTTTTCAGCGGGCCGTACACGGTCGAAGAGCTCGGGCTGGATCATGGCAAGGAGGGCGATCACGAAGCCGAGCCCCAGTCCGATGAGGATGGCGATGACGTCGGGGAGCTTGTACTGGCGCCCCACCCGGCCCTCCAGCATCAGGGACAGGAAAAAAACAAACACCGCCAGGATCAGGACCGACAGGGTTATCCGGAAAAGGGAGAGCTTCAGTGTGTCGGTGGATGAGAAATGCTCCCTGAGCCTTCCGGCATATCTCTGAACCATGGAGAGGGACGCGGCGTAGAGCAGCGACTCGAAGATCAGCCCCCCGCCGTTGATCGTCATGTCCGCGTACAGCACGGCCCGCGGCAGGGAGTGGGAGCTGAATGCCGCACAAATGATGATGTTGAAGGCAAGGGCGGCGAGGAAGGGGGCATAGAGCAGCGCATGTCTCTTCGAAGGGCGGACGATGCGGCCGGTCAGCAGGGCGCTGTACAGGAATACCGACGGGCCGAAGATAAAGGAATAGGGGACCATGCTGAGCTGGTACGGGCGTGCCGGGATGGCATGCCCCAGGGAGCCCAGGTACAGCTCCAGCCCGTCCAGGGCCATGAAGATCATGAACAGGGAGAGATGCCGGTTGGCCCTGCGGTTGTTTTTTCTGACAATTAATGCGAAGAACAGCAGAACGCCCTGAACTGCGCCGGCCAGGCAGATTGTACCGAAGATTTCCCGCATTCTGGTCTTCTCAAAGTCTTGCGATGAGATTTGCAGGATATGCCGGCATGTCAAGAATTATTGATTTGCGGAGCGCCGGATTCCTGGTTTCGCGTCCACCGGCACGGCGGAGGACTGCCGCGCGCCCTTCATTCAGAAGGACACAGGCGCCGCATCAGACGGACCACCTTTTTAACAAAAATTTAACATCATGTCCATTGACAGCTGATCCCGTGTCGGTATATTTGCCCCATGGAGGAATAGCGATATGGAGATACCGTCAGCACAGGACAGAATATGGACCGATTTGTTAACGAAGGACAGCCCTCAGGAATTCGAATTTCTCGCCTTGAAACTTCTGCTGAACCGTCTGAAGCTCCAGCTCAGGTACAATCACGGCACGCTCCAGGGAGCGGTCGCGGAGCTTCGCGACATGTTCGAAAAATTCGTCGCCATTCCGAAAGTGCAGAATGACCTGCAGAGGCTGCTGCAGAAACCGTCGACCCCGGCAGCCGTGCCCGCGGCAGCGAGGGCGGAACTATCCCGGCAGAGCGGCGCCCTTTTCGATTTTGAACAGGTCGGGAGGATGATAGAGGATGGCAGAAAGCTCGTGCTCGCCGGCGACGGTGAGCTGCTCTCGAGGCTCCCCCAGGGGCACTGGATAGGCGGATCGATACCCTATTTCATCACCGAAAACGGCGGCGTCATGTCCCGGGAAAAAATCCACGTGAGCGAGATTCCCCCGTATGTAAAGAGGACCATGATTAAATCGTACGGACCCCGGACGGTCACCTCGGTTTTTTCCGATCTGCCGGAGAACGGGTTCAGCATAATCGTCATACCCGCCTCGAGCGATGCGCATATGAAATTCGCCCTGGAGGCGCCCTTTCACAGGGATTTCGCCAAGGGGCCCCTCATCGGATGGATCGCCGGCGTGCATGTCGATGATATCGGCAAGGCGCAGGCCAGGGTCTTTTTCGGCGAACGCTCCAGCAGTATGGCCGACGGAGCGGTGGCCATGCATCTCACCCTTGGAGAGGAGTATTACGCCGACCTCAATATCGTGAACATCTTCAAGCCGGGGTCCGGCGACATCCTCACCTTCGAGAGCGACAGCTTCAAGGTGCGCGACGTGCTGGTCAACGGGGAGAAGAGGAATTTCGCCGATTACATCCGTGAACTGAAGATGGACACCCGTCTGCCCCTCGTCGCCAATTACAGCGGGGCGATTATCAATATAAGCTTCCAGGACGTCGATGCGGCCGACCGCAGCGTGGCCTTCTACGCGCCGGTATTCAGGGGGGTCGAATACCAGCATGCCGCTCCCGTGGGCGATTACGTGAGCGAGTTCCTCACCAGGGTGCCGAAGGAGGGGACCCGCTCGATTTTCTTTTCGTGCAACTGCATTCTGAATTACCTCTATTCCGAGCTGGAGGGGAAAAAGCTGGGCTCCATCACGGGTCCCACGACGTTCGGCGAGATCGCGCATCAATTGCTGAACCAGACACTGGCCTATCTGACCATTCACATGAGATGAGCCGCGGTGGTCCGGCATCGGCCGGGCCGGGACGGCTCAAGTGGTATCGCCCCGGTCCCGCTCGCCGATCCTGCCCGGTCCGCCGCGGCCGAACCGGCGGCGTCGGCGCCGATGACGTCGCCGTGTGAAGAAGCCCCTTCGCTCTGGAACTCCGACTCCCCCCCCAAGCGGCGCGATGCCCGGCGCGTCACCGCCCGGGATAGAGACGGCACCGCGCCTGCAGGCGGATACGCACATGCCGCACTGGACGCAGGCCGCCGGGTTCACCGGCACGGCGATGGGCTTCCTGCGGCCGCCGGGGAGGTCCAGCATTTCCAGAACGCCGCGGCTGCACGCCGTGGCGCAGCGGCCGCAGCCGGTACAGAGGTTTTCGTCGATCCTCACCGGCGTGCTGAGGGTTCTGGTCGGGTCTTTCATGGCGGCACTCCTTTTATGGCTTTTTCCTGTACCTCGTGTCAGATTCTCTCGAACACCGCGGTCCGCCCCGGCGTGCGGTGCCGGGGAGGGACAGCCCGGAACCCCGCCCCCCGGATGACCGATAGCTCCGCCTCAAAACACCGCCGGTTTACCGGGCCTGCGGGCTCGCCGAAGAAAAGGACCCCCCCCTCTCTCAGTGCGAGGCGTATCTCCCCGATGAAGCGCTCTTTGGAAGGGACCTCATGCAGCACGCCGTTGACAAGTGCGAAATCGGCCCTTCCCGTCAGGTCCGAAAGCATGAGCGATTCGGTGCTGCAGAGTCTGGTCTCGATGACGGACTCAAGTCCCGCCCTCCGGGCGCGCCGCTTCAGCGCCCGGAGCATTCTTTCCTGCAGATCGATGCATACCACCCTGCCGGAGGCGCCGGTCATGGCCGCCATGGGAAGGCTGAAAAAACCCATGGCGCAGCCGGGCTCGATCACCGTCATCCCCTCGGCGACATAGGGGAGGAGCATTGTTTCGGGATTGTCCCGAAGGCGCCGCAGCGGGCTGACCAGCAGGTACCCCATCCACCAGGGGAACAGGTGGGTCTCGGTCATGGTGATTGTCTCTCCTCGTTCCATTGGGGGCCTCCCATCAATCAATATCTTCGTACAGAAGCGAGTCCGATACATCCGATTCGGTTGCACTCACAGAATTCGCCTTCCGCGGGGACCTCACCCGGAATCTCGGCTCCCTCACTGTATACAACGAAGCCGGCCGTTTTTTATTGCACCGGTTTTCAGTAAAATGCCTCCTCTTCCGGGCAGGGGGAAGAGAGTGCTCGCCATGGAGCATAACATGCACAGGGAGTATTCCGTCCCGGAAGGGGCCCATGAGCGAATAGCATAACGAATAACGATCACGCGCTCCGCCACTTCATTTTTCACTTGCATATCGCCGGACACTGCGGTAGCATGCGCGGTATCGGCGGTCATGCGGCACTGCCGGGGGATTCCGGGGGAACTTCCCGGTCTCCTGCGATTCAGGACTCGTGAAGATTCTGATGTTGTATCGCGGCCGATACAATCAATTCATGGGACTCTCCGGAAAATGAGAGGAGCAGACCGATTGAGGGAGTGGGCTTGAGGGTCATCAGGTCATTTATCGTGCCGGATGCGGTGCACCCTGTACGATTCAGCGATTACGCACGCGGTCTCTGCGCCCGGTTGCATACACGAAACGGCGCCAAGAAAGCCATAAAGAGGGGCGAGCTGTTGTTGAATGGAGAACGAGCGGCAACCGGATGCTGGATCAAGAGTGGTGATAGAATCGATTTGGTGGATGCCGGGAAAACCCCGCCACGACCCTATGCATTGAAACTCCCTGTGGTTTATGAGGATGAGTATCTGGCGGTTATAGTGAAACCCGCGGGGATCGTTGTGAGCGGCAACAGGTTCAGAACAGTCGAAAACGCGTTGCAGGGGAATCTGAATCAGACCGGTGCCGATGATGGATTGAAACGGCCGAAACCGGTACACAGGCTGGACTCCATGACACGGGGGCTGTTGATTGTATCAAAAACCGCCCATGCCCACGTCGATATAGGCAGGCAGTTTCAGGCAGGCCTGGTTCAAAAGGTCTACACGGCCGTTGTGAAGGGGACACCGCCCAGGAATGGCAGCATCAGTGAAATGATCGAAAACAGGACCGCGGAAACCCGTTATTCATTGATACAAAGCGTTCCGTCGCTGAAAAATGGAACGGTGTCATTAATCAACCTCTATCCCGAGACCGGCAGGACGCATCAGCTCAGGATTCATCTCGCCGGTATCGGCCATCCCATTATCGGGGACGTGTGCTACGGGGAAAAGGGAGATGTGCTGCTCCACAAGGGTCTTTTCCTGGCGGCCGTGGGCCTGGCCTTCGGGCACCCTGAATCGGGGGAAAGGCTGGAATTCAGGATCGATGCGCCGTGTAAGTTTCGTTCCTTTCTTGAGAGGGAACGGCGGAGATGGGAAAGGTATCATCCCGTGTCCTCCTCCCCCGGCTCTTCAGAACCATGATTGACGGGATGCCGTAATCGTGTATACTGCAGAGGGGTCTCGCGACATTCCTCTGCCGGGGGTACATGCCATGAAAACAGAAAACCGCTCTATCCGCAGGATGAACGAAAATTGCCGGAGGGTCCTCCCCGTGCTGTTCATCGCCCTGCTATGGGCCCCGGCCTTTCCGGAGACGGCGCCCCTCAGGAGCAGGTACGTCTCCACGGAGAACGTGGAACTCCTCTTCCCCGGCGGGAACCGGTTCGACCTGAGGGTGAATCTCTGCAACGGCTACGGGACGATGCGCGGCACCTACACGGTCTATCCCGGGGGGCATGCCATCCGGTGTACCGTCACCGGGTATGACTTCCAGGGTTTCGAAGCCAACAGCGTCCGGGGGTTCGACTTCGAGGAGAACGACAATTACGCCAAGCTGATCTACCGGGGCGAGCCCATCGGGTGCGCGCCGAGTCCCGCAACCCTCTTCGTGGAGAGGTGATTGGGGTATGGAATCCTCGGTGCGCCGGAGGGCCATCGAGCTGCTCTCCGTTGAGCCCTCGCAGGCGTCGCTCCTGGCCCTGATCTCCTGGCTGGACCTGCAGTGCCGGGATGCCCCCGGTGACTCGCTCTCAGGGTGATTTTACGCCGTGGATGCTCTTTTTTTAACACATCTTTAACGATTATTGCCCCCCAATGTGAAAAAAATAATTGATCGGCCACGGCAGTCTTTACTATCATTATACAGAATGCCCTCGCGGGATCAGCCGCGAGGGCGAGACAGGTGCTACGGAGGAGCGGAGGAATGAGAAGGGTGATGATCGTAACCGCCATGGCGTGTATCCTGGTGATCGCGCAGCGGGATTCCCGGCCGCAGGAGCAGGACCCGGTGGACACAATTATCCAGGGGGACAAGAGCCGGCGGCAGGAGCTGGTGATGAGGGACCAGGAGCATCAGAAGAGGATCATGGCGAAGATCAACGGGTTCTTCAACCGGGTGAAGCGCTTCGCGCCCGACCTCTCGCTGAAGTCGCCCATGCACCCGGGGTACGCCGAGAGGGTCACCGAGAAGACCACTGACTCCCGGTACGCCAGGAGGAAGGCCCACTACGCCTACCTGGGCGAGCCCTACCGACTCCGCTCGGGGCCGAGCGACCGGGAGATGAAGGGGGCGGTGAAGCTCCCCAGGGGGGCCAGGCTGATGGTACTGATGATGCCGAAGCTCGACGAGTCCGCCGCACGGAAAAACGTCACCGAGCGGTGGGTGCTGGTGCGGACATCGGGGAACGTCGAGGGGTATGTCCCCCTGGACCTGCTCATGGCGGCCCCCCCGTCGGGGCGCAGCTTCGAGCCGTCGGTGAGGGGCTCGGTCCCCGGCGGGAACTCCGGTGTAGGGGGCAGCCAGGACGGGGCATCCGGCTCCGATGGCACGCCCAAGAAGATGCGGGTCACGGCGGACGTCCTGAACGTCCGGTACGAGCCGAACACGGATTCCTCCATCATCGACAGGGTGCAGGAGGGGGCGATCATCGAGGTCCTCTCCATGAGCGAGCACAGCGAATACATAGACGGCCACGACGCGAAGTGGGCGAAGATCCAGTACCGCTACATCGAGGGGTGGGTCTTCTCGGCCTACCTCTCCGACAACCTCGAGGGGGACGGCGGAAGCGGCGGACGGGGGGAGGACATGCAGGAATTCTCCTCCGGGCAGCGGCTCTACGTGAAGTCCGACATCCTGAGGGTCAGGGACGCTCCCAGCGACGAGGGGACGGTCCTTTTCAGCCTCCAGCACCGGGACCAGGTGGAGGTGACGGAGGTGACGGCGGACACCGTTTCGCTGGCGGGGAGGAAATCGAAGTGGGTGAGCGTCAAGCACGATGACTACGACGGATGGGTCTTCGGGGCCTTCCTGAGCGAGCGGGAGAGCGCGTACGAGGAGGGTGACGACATCGACAGGATGTTCATCTTCCCCTTCAACGACCAGTCGCTCCCCATCACCAGTAATTTCGGCTGGCGGACGCTGAGGGGTGTGAAGAACTACCACCAGGGCATCGACATCGGGGCCGCCCTGGGCACGCCGGTGCTGGCCTCGGCGGACGGCACGGTGATCCTCACCAGGTTCGAGACGAGAAACGGGCCTGCCTACGGCTACGGCACCTACGTGATTCTGGAGCACCGGGGCGGCCACCGGACCCTCTACGGGCACCTGAGCGAGCTCAGTGCCAAGGACGGGGAGAAGTACTACGCCGGGGACGTCCTGGGCAAGGTGGGGAACACGGGGCATTCCTACGGCTGCCACCTGCACTTCGAGATACGGACCAACGAGGAGTACGTGGATCCGGCGACCTATATCCATGCGTTCCTGGACGGCGTGATGGAGGGCCTCAGATACGTCGCGCTGAACCTCACGATGGGCCGGGGGATGGCGCTCTGAAGAGCGCGCCCTGAAGGGCGATGCTCTGACGGTGATGCCCGGCCTCATGAACCCACATCGACGATACACTACCGATCGAGGAGAACTCTCTATGAAACCGAAATACGCGCTGCTGGCCGCAGGCCTCCTGCTCTGCGGGATCCTCTCGCTGAATGCAAGCGAGGACCTGCTCATCTACTCCGCCCGGAGCGGCAACCTGAACAACGTGAAGAAGTACCTGGCCGAGGGGCTTTCACAGGACACCGCGGACAAGACGGGGAGAAGCCTCATGATGGTCGCCGCCGCCTACGGGCGGATGAACGTGGTGGATTACCTGCTCCTCATGGGGGCGGACGCCAACAGGGCGGATAACAAGGGGAACACCCTGCTGCACCTGCTGGCCGCCAACAGGAGCGCCGCGGCGCTGAAGACGATGCAGGAGGCCATACGGAAGGGTGCGAATCTCTACGTGAAGAATTACGACGGGCGGTCCCCCGCCGTCCAGGCCATCAACGCGGGGAACGCCAACGGCTTCAAGGCGCTCCTAGAGGGGGGCTACAACAAGAACGAGCGCGAGCAGAACATGCCGGTGGTCATGTACGCCTACAGCAAATGGCAGCGGCCCATCGTGAAGATGCTCATGGAATCGGGGGCGATACTCAGCGAATCGAACGCCGCGGGCGAGACGGTGCTCCACCAGGCGGCACTGCGGAACGACGCGACCTCCGGTGCGGAATTCCTGCAGACGGACAGGAATATCATAGACCAGAAGACCAGGGAGGGGAAGACCCCCCTCATCTGCGCCGTCGAGAAGGGGAACGCGCCCTTCGCCGCACTGCTGCTGAAGCAGGGGGCCAACACCAGGATCGCCGACAGGACCGGGAGGACGGTGCTGCACTATGCGGCGGCGATTTTTAACGCGGAGCGCCTCCTGAAGGACCTGCCGGAGACCGGGGTGGACATGAACGCGAAGGACCACCAGGGGCAGAGCCCCATCATCGTCGCGGCGGAGAAGGGGAGATGGGAGAACGTCGCCTTCTTCGCGAAGCGCCGGGCCGACCTGAACGCCGCGGATTCATCGGGACGGACGCCGCTTCTCATCGCCGCGAAAAAGGCGGGGCACCCGACGGTGAAGCTGCTCATCGAGGCGGGCGCCGACGTGAAGCGGGCCGACGGCGAGGGGATGACCCTGCTGCACTACCTGGCCTCCTCCAGGGGGGCCATGGCCTCGCAGCTCATCCCGGTGGCGGTGGCGAAGGGGGCAGAGGTGAACGCGAAATCCGGGAACGGCGCCACGCCGGCCGGTACGGCGGTGACCTCCGGGAACCCCCAGGCCCTCAAACTCCTCCTGGAGGCCGGGGCCGACAAGGACGGCATGGAGAACGGAAGGACGCCCCTGGCGATGTTCGCCTACGAGAAGCGGCAGTGGGGCATGGCGAAGACCATCATCGAGGCGGGCGCCGACGTGAACCGCCAGAGCGAGGAGGGGCGGACGATCCTCTTCCCCGTGGTGATGGCGAACGATACCACCTTCGCCGGTTTCCTCTTCGGCCGCAATGCCCGGATCGACATCAAGGATAACTCCGGGAGGACGCCCCTCATGGCCGCCATCGACAAGAGCGCACTGCGGACCGCGGGGCTTCTCATCGAAAAGGGGGCCGACGTGAACCTCGCCGACGGCGAGGGGAGGTCCGTGCTCCATTACCTCGCCGCGGCCCGGAACGCCTCGAGCCTGCTGGGCAAGATCCAGTGGGACAGGGAGAAGGTGCGGATAGACGCGAAGGACAACGCCGGCAGGACGCCGCTGGCCGTGGCGACCGCCGCCAACCGCGCCGACGCCGTGGATTACCTCCTGAAGAACGGCGCGGACCCGAACGGCGCGGACGAGAACGGCGAGAAGCTGATCTTCACTGCCTACCGGGGCGGCAGGTCCCTGCTGAACCTCTTCGTCGACCGGGGGGCCTCCACCGATGCCAGGGCATCCGACGGGAAGACCCTCCTCCTCATGGGGCTCGAGAAGTACGACACCCCCCTGCTGAAGATGTTGACCGAACGGGGCGCCAACGTGAACGAAAGGCAGGCGAACGACCGCTATCCCCTGGAGTTCGCCATCGAGAAGGGGCAGACGCAGAACGTGCGGCTCCTCCTGGATGCCAAGGCCTCCATCGAGGTGAAGGACAGGAACGACAATCCCCTCCTCACCCTGGCAATCGGGAAGCGATCCGACGAGATCGTCCGGATGCTGCTGGACCGCGGCGCCGACGCAAAGGGGAAGGGGACGGACGGGAAGTCCCACCTCCTTCATGCCTTCAACGAGAATGCCGCCGGGATATTCAAGCAGCTCCTGGACAAGGGGGCGGATCAGAACGTGAAGGACGACAAGGGGACGCCGGTCCTCTGCGCGGCGGCCGAGAAGAACAGTAATACCTTCGTGCGCTACCTGCTGGACGGGGGTGCCGACGTGAACGCCGCGGACTCGAATAGCCACACGCCCCTCATCATGGCGGCATGGAGGGGGAGCTACAACCCGGCGAAGCTGCTCCTGGAGAAGGGGGCCGACGTGAACAGGAAGGACGAGGCGGGGGACACCGCCCTCTTCAAGGCCCTGGAGACCTCCTGGGCGGCGAAGCCCATCATCGACCTCCTGGTGAAGTACGGCGCCGACGTGAAGGCGCAGGGCGGGGCCGGGGATTCGCTGCTGCACCGCAGCATCGACAAGCGCCGCTTCGACCTCTTCGACCACCTGCTCAAGCTCGGGGCGGATCCCAATGTGAAGAACAAGCGTGACGAGACCCTCCTCATGGGCCTCGCCCACGTGGACCCTCCGGCGGGGAAGGGGAGCACCCTGGCCAAGCAGATGGCCCAGCAGAAGGAATCGCTCCGTCTCATAGAGTCGCTCCTGAAGGGGGGCGCGGACCCGAACCTGATGAGCCGCTACGGCCAGAGCGCCCTGAACCTGGCCAGGGTGAAGCGTAACTTCGCCATCGTCGAGGCGCTGGTGGGGGGGGGCGCCAAG
This sequence comes from Spirochaetota bacterium, assembly GCA_016929135.1. Taxonomy (GTDB): domain Bacteria; phylum Spirochaetota; class UBA4802; order UBA4802; family UBA5550; genus JAFGJK01. Next base: position 21,781 of record JAFGJK010000046.1, read on the forward strand.
GTGGACCTCCAGGACAAGAACGGCAACACCGCCCTCAAGAAGGAGGTGATGGACTACATCGGCAACTACCGGATGATGGATTCCCTGAAGGAGGCCAGCAGGAAGATGATCGACCTGCTGGTGGCTGGCGGTGCGGACATCAACGTGAAGGACCGCTTCGGCAGGACGGCCCTCACCCACACGGTACGGGAGATCAACGCGAAGAACGAGAAGAAGGTTCTGGACATCGTCCCCTACCTCATTGCCAAGGGGGCGAAGACCGACATCAAGGACAACGAGGGCTTCTCGGCGGCCGATTATGTCCAGAAATCCGGGAACCAGCAGCTCATGGAGCTCGTCAGATAATCAGGGTATGATCGCCGCGGCCCGCACCGGCGAGCCGTCGCCGTCCCGCAGCTTCAGGGGGAGGCAGGAGAAGAGGAAGCCATCCGGCGGGAGCGCATCCAGGCCGGTGAGGTTCTCGATGAAGACGATCCCCCTGGTGAAACAGGCGCGGTGCACCGGAAGCTCCATGGGACCGGTGACGTCCAGGGAGATGGCGTCGATGCCGATTCCCTTGATGGGAAACCCCAGGAGATATTCCACCGCATCCTCCTCCAGCACCGGGTAGCCCTGGAAATATTCCTCACTCCCCCAGTACCGGGACCAGCCGGTGCGGAGCAGTATGAACTCCGCTGCGGCGATGCGCTCCCGGTGCTTCAGGAGCAGCTCACGTGTGATCCCCCCGCCCGGTGCGATGACGGTGCAGTCCACCACCGCCCCGGGCCCGAAAAAGGCCTCGGCCGTCAGGTCGCTCGTGGTGGCGCCGTCGGCCAGGATGTGGGCGGGGCAGTCAACGTGGGTTCCGGTGTGGCTGTACATGGTCATGAGTGTCTCCTTGAAGCCGTCGCGCGCCACGGTGTTCGCCTCGGTGAAGACCGGCGGCTCGGTGCCCGGGTAGACCGGCATCCCGGTGTCCATGGTGTGGGTCAGGTCGATGATTTTCATAACAGTGCACGCCCCTTCTGTCACGATGCTTCCGCCGTTATGCTCCCTGAGGGCCGGTGGTGGTCAAGCACTAAACGGCGTGGAACGGGCTGCGCCTTGCGCGCGAAGGTGGAAGTGCTGCTTGACATGGGAGCGCCGTGTGCATATTGACATGACAGTTCAGGGAACGTAGCGAGGACCGATGTAATGGATCGCATACGCGGCGCTCGTCGCCCCGGTGGTTGTCGGGCCGGGCGCACCGTGCCTCCCACGTCGCTTCCGGCCATCTTCCGATGGCACTTCGGCTATATATATGCATGGTGCCTGAATATGGACAAATGTTTTTTTAACATAAGGAAGATTCATGAAACACAATGAGTTTTATCGGCCGCAACCCCGTGGTGAAACCACACCGAAGTGCCGGTCACGCTCCACTCTATTTTTCTCCCCTCGCCCAGGAGACAAGCGGCTCGACCCACTCCTCGCAGGGGCGATAAAGCAGGCCGTGGCCGAGCCCCGTGTGGGTCACGATCGCCCGGTGCCGGCCGAGGTTCCGTGACCTTTCGAAAAACGCCACGGGGACAATGGGGAAGGTGTCGGCGTCATCGTGAATGGACAGGACGTTGCCGTACAACTGGAGTGACGGGTCATCGAGCAGCGGCCGGAACAGACCGGCCAGAATGACAAAGTTCAACTTACTGTCCCTCAAGAGACCGGACACATGCACCGCAATTGCGCCCCCCTTGGACGCGCCCACCACGGTAATACGGGAAGAAGGCACCCCCTGCTTCTGCAGTTCGCGAATCTCCCCCGCGATTTTCTCGGCGTACAGCTTCGCATCCGTATTTTTCGGTCGAATTTCGCTTTTAACCGCGAAGCCTTTGTCCGCCAGGGCCTTCAGAATCTTTCGATATTCATAGTAGCCGTACCGTGCGCTTTTCGGACGCTCCCCCATGTCTTCGACAATCCTTCCATGCAGATAGAACAGATACCGCGTATCTTTTTTACCAGTCCTGAGCTTCCCCTCGGTCCCCCAGCCCGCGGCGGCTACGGTCAGGCAAAGGGTGAGCGCAGCCCCGAATTGAACTGTAATGCGTACTGTACGCATGGCGCAGGCGTACCCACTGCTCCGCCGACGAACAACCAATTCCGGTCTTTTCATTTTCCTCAAAGTTTTCCTCCTAAATTTAATAGTCGGAATGTCGGTCACATCCCCTCTTAAATTTATCACGCGCCGAAAATCGGCGAAAAACCGTTCTGTATTTTGAAAATGCAGCACTATTTCCGATTCAGCGCATACTACTATGGCGCCTGGAGATGTGCAAGCGGAAATATGTGGAAAAAGAGATTTGATCTGTTATCCGTTAGGCTCCGGTTCATGGTCCCCTGCGGGGTATGAAATATCCCTTGTGCAGGTAATAAGTGGCAGTGAGCTTCTTCATCGCCCGCCCGGCCTCGAAAAAATAGTGGTTGCCGGCACGGCATACCTGTGCATGGTGTGAAAGGCGTTCATTCTTCCGGAGGGGGTCCCTGTCATGGCGCGTTTCCTCTGCTCACGCAATTCCCGGCGCGGGTTGGCACTCTGGGCCGCAGCGGTGTTCATGCTCCTCTGCCGCTGCGACGATCCCGGCGCCCCGCCGGATTTCTCGGTGACGGTGAAGGTCTTCACCCACGAAAGGCTCTGCCTCTGGACCTATGAGGTGACCCCAGGCAGGCTGTGTGTCATGAAGCATTCCACGGGCGGCGGCCCCGGAGAAACGGTGCTGGAACGCCCCCTCTCCGGCTCCGAGCGGCGCCGGCTCGGCGGGCTCATGGCCGGCTTCCCCCTGGATTCACTGCAGGAGCGCTATGCCGACACCGTGGTGACCGGGAACCGCAGCTACACCTTCGCTGTTCGGGTCCGGGACAGGGAGAAGCGCGTCCATGTCTACTACGAGGTGCAGGATGACCTTGCGCGTCTCGCCGGCGAGATCGACCAACTCCTGCCGGCGCGCTACCGGATCGGCTACCGGTGACAGCGGCGGGGGATGCGGGGATCCATGAAGCCGAAGGTTCCATTGGAACAGAACCCCATGAAGCGCCGGGCCGTGAAGTCCGTCGCCTGCCTGCTGGCCGCCGCCATCGTCGCCTGCTCGGAGGGCCCCTCGCCGGCCGGGGCACTGCAGGCGGGGACCGTCACCGGCCGTGCCGGCGACCGGATCCTGACCTTCCACAGCGCCCACCACGGCGAGGTGCAGGTGGCCGACCGGGGGCGGGAGCGGTCCCTGAATTTCGTCGGCGGGGGGATGGTGTCCAACCAGTCCAGGATCGACCTCGACGATCCCCACCGGCTCCTCTTCGAGTACACCAGGTGCTCGCTCCTGGGCATCGCCCTCTTCCCGGCGCCGCGGCGCCAGGTGCGCAGCGTCCTCATGATCGGGCTGGGGGCCGGCTCGCTGCTGCGCTTCATACGGAAGCATCACCCGGACGCGGCGATCGACACGGTGGAGCTGGACCCGCTCATCGTGGAGCTGTCGAGAAAATACTTTTTCGTCACCGAGGCGGACCGAGTGATGATTCACGTTGGCGACGGCCGGGCCTTCGTGGAGAAGGGGGGGAGGAGCTACGACCTGGCCATCATCGACGCCTTCAATGCCGACAATTCCGTGCCGAGCCAGCTGACCTCCCTTGAATTCCTGCGGTGCCTCAGGGCCCGGCTGAACGGCGGCGGTGTCGTGGTGACCAACTTCATCGACAGAGACGACGGAATCTACCGGTCCATCCTGGCCACCTACCTTCGGTCTTTCCGGCACGTGATGCGCTGCGATCTCGGACGGTTCGGCAGGAGCAACGTGGTGATCATTGCCACGGACGACCCGGCGAAGCGTCTCGAGGGGGCCGGGCTCGCGCGGCGGGTCGCCGCCTACTCGGCGGGCCTGGGGGAGCGGTACGACCTGCTGAAGTACGTGGAGGCCTGCGGTGCGGTGACGCCCGACGATGCCGCCGCCCCGGTCATCCGCGACCGGTAGATGCCGCCCGGCGGCCCGGTGACGGAACTCCGGCGGAATCGACCCTGCACCGGGATTTCCGCAAATGTCTTGCCACGCGTTACGAGATATGCTATGGTAACGGATACGCCGGAACCATGGGACGGCATTCAGGCATTTTGAGGGAGGTTGGCATGTATCCGCGAAGAATGATGGTGGTGGGTGTGATGTTGGTGCTGGCCGCAGCGGGTATCCTCCTGCTGGGTCTTTTCGTCACGGGGGAGCAGGAGGATGCCCTGAACAGCGCCGCACCCTTTGACGGGGGCGCGGCCGCGGCACCGCAGGGCCCGGTGGTCGTTCAGGGGAAGGTGAGCCCGAAGAACAGAATCCTCGTATTCGATTTCGTGTACGGCGCGAAGGAGACCAACGAGAAGGGGGGATCCTGGTCGATCCGCGAGACGTACCTCCAGCCGATCGTTGCCGACCTGGCGGGGGGCGAGATACTCCTCAAGACCGAGGGCGTGTGCACCGAGGGGAGGGAGGGGAATTTCCGCAGCACCGGCGAACGGGACGCCAACAACAGATTGATCCGCTACGTGGGGCTCAAGCGGGGAGATTCCATAACGGCAGTGGGCACCATGACCTCCGCGGCCCCGCCCGCCATGGCGGTGCAGTACTGTTATCCCGGCTCTCTTGCCGACTACCGGGACTCCCTGGCATCGGGGAGGAGGACCGGCTTCATCGCCTCCCCGCTGCTGACGCTGGCGGGGGTGCTGATGTTTCTCTGGGGCTACAAGCGGCGGTAGGCGCCGCCGCGGCGGGGGCGATTGGGGGATCATAATGCGCCCCCGAAGGATCCAGTGCAGAGCCATAATATCGCGAATTACGAAAAAGATTTCATCCGTTTTTTTCGCTTGATGACATCTTCAGCCTTCCGTACTATCTATCGCGGAAGGATTGATATCTCCTGTCCGCGGTTATCTTACAGTTCACCAGAATGCGCTCCGGTTCGTGACGGGGATATGACGGTGATACGACGGGTTGACCGGTTTTTCGTTTGCTGACCCCGCGGTGCTTCCCGTGGTATCCGGGCGCTGGGTATCGATCAACCCACGGTGATGAACATAATCTCGTCTTGAGTACGGAGGTGCGTTATGATCGGGTCGTTGCGTGAAGGGATTCGTAAACGTTACAAAAATGAGGACGAACTGGTTCAAAGGAAGGCGGTGCTCCTTGTATACCTGAACCTGTTTATCATCATAATCATGGCGCTGCTGGCGCTCTCCAATGTGCTGATCGCCGGCGGCCGGAACCAGAAGATCGCCACCATGCTTGCGGGAACGCCGCTGATCCTGGGGGGGGTCGTCAGCCTGGTGACCCTCAGATACGCGAACTACCGCGCCGCCTCCGTGATTCTGGTGGTCTTCATATGGATGGGAATGACGGCGGGTCTCGCGGGCAAGTACATGCTGTCCCCCCATACCGGCTTCGGGATGCTGACCGCGTTTCATGCCGCCATCGTGTTCACCGCGCTGTTCAGCACGCTCAGGACGGCGACCCTCATCGCCATACTCAGCGAGGGATACACGTTGGCCTATCACCTCCTGACGAGGGGGCGCTACGAGGGGCAGCAGGCGGATACGATGCTCAACATCCTGGTGGTGAGCCTTTTTACGATCGCCCTGACCTATCTCGTCACGGTGATTATGGTCAAGACCATGACCGCGGTTCTGGAGAAGATCAGGGTGGAGTCGGCGCGCAACCGGTCGCAGTACGAGGTCATACGGACGCTTCTGGGGACCTGCGCGTCCACGTCAGAGCGGCTGTCGTTTTCATCCGAGGAGATGTCCAGTGCCAGCGAGCGGCTCTCCACGGACGCCCAGGGGCAGGCCGCCTCGATCGAGGAGATTAGCACGACCCTTACCGAGCTGAGCGCCCAATTCATCAACATCGAGCAGAGCACCGTAGATTCGTTCAACGTGCTCATGGGGCACCTCGAAAAATTCGGCACCCTGTCGAGCCTCATCGGCGGGCTCAGGGAGGTCACCACGGAGGTGGTCGATATCTATTCCCGCATCAGGGGATACATCGAGGAGGCGAAGACCTGTCTGCGAAAGACCACCGAAAGCAATTCGATGATGGTGGCAAATTCCGGCAGGGTGAGCGATATCGCCGGTCTCATGGGGGATTTCTTCGAGCGGATCAACCTCCTCTCGCTGAATGCCGCCATCGAGGCGGCCCGGGCCGGCAATGCCGGCCGCGGCTTCGCCGTCGTGGCAGACGAGATCGGAAAGCTCGCCGACCAGTCGTCGCTGAGCCTCAAGGAGGTGAGCGGATTGATAGAGAACAGCAATCTCGGGGTGAGGGAGAGCGACCGGTCGAACCAGATGCTGGCCGACGTGGTGGAGCGGATCTTCAGAGAGCTCGACACGCTCGATGACCGCATGGGGAAGCTCTTCGGCCAGATAGAGCAGCAGAACCAGATACGGTCGGATCTGGAGAGCAAGACCGAAACCCTGAAGGGGCAGGCGGAGGAGACGAACGCCTCGGTGGCCGAACAGAAGGGGGCCCTCGAGCAGGTGTCGTCGGCCATTGCCCAGATCAATGATATCACCCAGTCAAACGCGTCGTATGCCGAGGAGCTCTCCAGCGCCTCCCGCAGCATCATGGAGATGGC
>JAFGJK010000047.1 GCA_016929135.1 Spirochaetota bacterium
CGGGGCATCGTCGCCGACGTGATGGAAATCGACGCCCGGGTCATCGAGACCGCCGGATCCGCCCAGGGGGCGGCGATGCTCGGGGGTATCGCCGCCGGCATATTCCGGGACACCGCCGACGCCCGGGACCGCTGCCGCGGCGGGGGGGTGCAGGTGGCGCACGACCCATCGCGCAGCCGGATCTATTCTGAACAATATGGGCGGTACAAGGATTTAAAGGAGATTTTCGACAGGGGGTATCACCGTGACGCATAACGTTGGAGACGGGAATGCGCCGATCCGGCGCGGGAAGGGAATTCTATATTCGGTTACGGAGGAACACTGATGGGTGCATTGTCACAATTCAGGGCGGGGGTGATCGGGGCCGGCGTATTCGCCGAGGCGAACCTCTATCCCAGCCTCTCGCTTCATTTTTTCGACGACCTGGAACGGGCGGCGGTCTGCGATCTCGACACGGGGCGGGCCGAGCGGCTCGCGGGAAAATACGGCTGGGGGTCGATCTATAACGATTTCCGGAAGATGCTGGATACGGAGAAGCTGGACGCGGTCTTCGTGTGTCTCGGGGGCGCGCACCACCCGGAGGTGGCGACCGCGGTCCTGGAGCGGGGCCTTCCGGTCTTTCTCGAGAAGCCCTCGTCGATCGACGTGGAGGGGACGAGGCGCATCGCCCAGGCGGCGGCGAAGGCGGGGAGGATCGTCCAGGTGGGGCATCAGAAGCGACACGGCCTGGCGTACAACCGCGCGCGGGAGATAATCGGCGACAGGGAACGCTTCGGCACCGTCGTCCAGATCGAGAGCAAGATGCACGGCTTCACGGTCTTCCCGACCTTTTACACCTGCATGCTGGAGTGGCAGTGCCATAACCTGGATCTGGTGGTCTCCTTCGGCGGCGACATCGCGGAGATTCAATCCATGGCCTTCCGGCAGACGGAGAAGACCGGGGGGCTGGTCTCCCTGCTCCGCTTCCAGAGCGGCGCCCTGGGGACCCTCGCCTGGGGGACCTACGGCGGCCCGGGACAGTTCGCCGAGCGGATCGAGATACTGGGGGACCGCGGCAGGGGGGTCATCGTCACCAACGCCAGGGAGGTGACCTGCTACGACGAGGACGTCGGCGAAACCTGGGCCCCGGACTGGAATCCCATCAGCCGCAACCAGAGCCACGTCTTTAACGGGTACGTGGGGGAGCTGCGGCACTTCATCGACTGCGTGCGGGAGGGGCGGGAGCCGGTGCCGTCGATCCACGACGAGGTGAAGACCATGGACTGGCTGGCCAGAATCGCCGGGGGGGCCGGCATACCCCTGGAGTGGGCGCCGGTATCCAGCGCCCTTTAGGAACGTATGGAATTTTAGGAGCAAGGAGCAGCAATGAACAGAAGCGATTTCACGGTGGAGATTCTACGATACGAGCTGGAGTCAATCGTCGGCGCCGACCACGTGGTCACCGACGAGGCGGAAATGGAGGCCCAGGCGCTGGACGTCTGGTGGGTCACCCGGTTCTGGAGGTTCAGCGACAATGATTTCCCGAAGCCCTTCGCGATCGTGTTTCCGGAGACGGCGGAGCAGGTCTCGCGGGTGGTGCGGTTCTGCAACGAGCACAGGATCGCCTGCGTCCCCCGGGGGGGCGGCGCCGGCGACTCCGGCGGCGCATCGCCGATCCGGGGGGGCGTGGTGCTGGACATGAAGCGCATGGACAGGATCGTGTCCCTCAACGAGCGGTCGCTGACGGTACGGGTGCAGACCGGCATCATCCAGAAGCACCTGGAGGAGTATCTGAACCGGAAGGGGTACACCATGAACCACTTCCCCGCCTCCTTCACCACCTCCACGCTCGGCGGCTTCATCAGCACCAACGGCACCGGCGTGCTTTCGTCCAAGTACGGCAAGATGATCGACATGGTGCACCAGCTGGAGGTGGTGCTGCCCAGCGGGAGGATATTCAAGAGCCTGCCGGTGCGCCTCCACTCCACCGGCCCCGACTACTCGCGCCTCTTTTTCGGCGCCGAGGGGACCCTGGGGATCGTCACCGAGGCGCTCTGCAAGATCCATCCCCTGCCGCAGAAGCGGCTCTTCCGGGGATTTCTCCTGCCGGGGCTGGCGGAGGGGGTGGAGGCGGGGCGCCGCATCATGGTGAACGGGCTCCAGCCGTCGCTCATGCGGCTCTACGACGAGAAGGACACCGGGCACATCCTGACGAAGCAGTTCGGCGTGGACGCCCAGGGGTGCGTGATGCTGGTGGGGTTCGACGGGCGCGGGCGCGTCGTCGACGCCCAGTACGAGGACGCCCGGGAGATCCTGGAGGCCGCCGGGGCGAGGGACCTGGGGGAGGATCCGGGGAAGAACTGGTGGGAGGGGCGGTACAAATCCTACTACCCGCCCAACGATTACATCGCCTACCCGTGGATGACCGCCGTGACCGACACCGTGGCTCCCTACGAGGATATCGAGCGCATCTACCACGAAATGAGACGGGCCGTGGAGGAGGGCTTCGCCCAATGGGGGGCGCAGTTTCACGCCCACTTTTCCCACTGGTACGACTGGGGCGCCAGTTTCTATCCCACCTTCCTTTTGAAGGAGTACCCTGAGGACACGCGGGAGGCGATGCGGCTTTACAACCGAATCCTGGACGCCGCGGCCCGGGCCTCGGTGGACAATGGCGGCGTCATCAACGAGCACCACGGCATCGGACTGCGCTCCGGGCGCCTGATGCGCCTCATCTACGGCGAACGGTACGACCTCGCCGTGGACATCAAGCGGGCGCTGGACACGCAGAATATCATGAACCCGGGCAAGCTGGGATTAGGAGACTGACATGGGCATTGACGAGATACGGGAAACCATGGACAGCTGCAAGCACTGCTTCATGTGCCGGCACGCCTGTCCCACATTTTTGACGACCAAGCTCGATTCGCACACCCCCCGGGGGTACGCCCTCATGATGGCGGAGGTGGACGCCGGAAAGCTCCGCTGGGCCGGCAGCGTGGCGGATCGCTTCTACCAGTGCAGCCAGTGCGGCCTCTGCCGCCAGGATTGCGCCTACCACTGGGCCGAGGACGATCTGGTGCGCCACGGCAGGGAGGAGATCGTGGCAGCCGGCGCCGCGCCGGCGCGGATCCGTGAGATCGCGGATCGCCTGATGAAGACCGGCACGCCGGTGGAGGGGGGATCGGGGATCCCCGCCGTGATGCGGGATAAGATCGGCGCGAAGGGGGCCGAGGTGCTCTACGTCGCCGGATGGGCGGCGCGGCGGGAAGCGCCGGAGACAATCGAAGCCATGGCGAAGATTTTCGACAGCCTCAAGGTGACCTGGTGCTGCATGGAGGATGAGGGGTGCGGCATCGAGCTCCTCGAGCTGGGATATGCCGGGGAGGCGCGAAGGCAGGCGGCGGCATTCGTGAAAAGGGTTGCAAAAATCGCCCCGAAACGGATCGTCAGCTCCTGCCCGCACCTCTGCAGGGCCCTGCGGGAGCAGCACGGGCTGCTGGGCATCGATCCGCCGTCGATGCCGGTACTCCACACGGCGGAATTCCTGGCCGTGGAGCTCGAGGCAGGGCGACTCTCCATCGGTGGAGGGAGGCGCGAGGCGGTGGGTTATCACGATCCCTGCCAGCTGGGGAGAAAGCTGGGTATCTTCGACGAGCCCAGGAGGGTCATCGCTGCCGCGATCGGCGCCCCCCCCCTGGAGCTGTATCACAGCCGGGAGGCGGCTGAGTGCTGCGGCGCCGGAAGCGTCATGCTGACGACTGAACCCGATCTTGCGGCCGACGTGGCGCGGCGCCGACTGGAGGGGGCCCGGAACGAGGGGGTGCGGACCCTGGTGACCGCCTGCGGCAACTGCAAGACCCTGATGCGCAGGGCACTGGAGGGGGACGGGAGCGGCATGGAGGTCCTGGATATCGCCGAGCTCGCCGCGGCGTCGCTCCGGTCCTGACGCGTGGAAAAGGAACGAGAGGTATCTATGGTTGAAACGATGACACAGGCCTATCTGCCGGAGCCGGGGACCATTCTTTACCGCCAGGTGGAGCGGCCCACGGCCGCTCCGGGGGAGGTGGTGATCGCGGTGAAGCGGATCGGCATATGCGGCTCCGACGTCCACGTGTTCAGGGGGAAGCACCCGCTGGTGAGCTTCCCCCTGGTGCAGGGGCACGAGTTCAGCGGCCTGATCCATGAAACCGGGGCGGGCGTCGAGGGGTTCCGCAAAGGGGACCTGGTGACGGTGATGCCGGCCCTGGGCTGCGGCGCCTGCGACAGGTGCCGTAGCGGGCTCTTCGCCCAGTGCGAGGGCCTCCGCTTCATCGGCGGTGCCCTGCCGGGCGCCGGGAGCAACTACTTCGCCGTGGAGGCGCGCTACGCGGTGAAGATGCCCGCCGGGGTGACGGAGGATGACGCCGCAATGGTGGAGCCGCTGGCGGTGGCGGTCCACTCGGTCCGCAAGGTGCCGGATCTGGGCGGGAGACCGATACTGGTGGCCGGGGCGGGGACCGTGGGGCAGTGCATCGCCCAGGTGGCACGCCGGCACGGGGCGGGCACGGTGGTGGTCGCCGACCGGGAGCCCTTCAGGCTCGCCATTGCCAGGAGCATGGGATTCGAGACGCTTCTGGCTGATTCCCCGGAGGCGATCGAGAAGAGGGTGACGGGACTCATGGAGGGGAGAAATCCCTGGGCCGCCTTCGAGTGTGTCGGTGCCGGCGTTGTGCTGAACGGCTGCATCAGGGCCGTGGAGCGGGGCGGGCGGATCGTGGTCGTGGGGGTCTACGAGGAACCGCCGGTCACCGAGATGGTGCTGGTGCAGGACAAGGAGATCCTTCTCGCCGGCTCCCTCATGTACACCTGGGAGGATTACGGGGCCGCGGTGGCGCTCCTGTCCGATGGGGATGTGGATCTGGCGCCGCTGCGGACACATCACGTCCCCTTCGAACAATGGGCCGAGGGATATAAAATTCTCATTGAAAAAACCGGGGAGTCCCTGAAGGTGTTGGTGGATCTCTAGGAAATAGTCGCCCCGAGGAAGAGTATCGAGATGGGAAGGAACCACAGGGATAATACGCATACGGCGGATGAAAAACGCCCCTCCAGCGTCGACGTGGCCAGGGCGGCGGGGGTGTCCCGCGCCACCGTATCGGCCTACATAAACGGTACACGGTACGTCTCCCCGGAGCTCTCCGAGCGCATCGAGGAGGCGATCCGGTCCCTGAACTACGTGCCGGATCCCATGGCCCGGGCCCTGAAGATGAAGGACACGAAGACCATCGGGCTGGTGATACCGGTGATCAGCCGTTTTTTCACCCCCTTGATGCAGGCGGTAAACGAGGAGGCCCAGGTCAGGGGATACGGCTTTCTGGTCTCCTCAAGCGAGGAGGACCCGGAGCGGGAGCGCACGGCCCTGGAGGTCTTCGTCGCCAAGAGGGCCAGCGGCATTCTTGTGGTCCCCGCCTCCCTGGAGAACGGGGAGTTGATCCGGTCGATCAGAGATGGGGGAACGCCGGTGGTGCAGGTGAACAGGAGGATACCCGGGCTTTCGGTGGATTCGGTGACCTCGAATAACTTCAATGCCGCCTACCGGGCCACCATGCACCTCTTCGGCCGGGGGTGCCGGAGGGTCGCCTTCCTGGGCTACGATCCCGAGACCCTTTCGGGGGAGGAGAAGCGGGCGGGATACGAGAAGGCACTGGCGGATACGGGATCGAAGGAGAATCTGATCGTCAATGTCCGGGACCATGACGAACGCGGCATCCGGGAATCCCTGGGCGCCTTTCTCGACTGCCACGGGGCGATCGATGGACTCATAGGATCGACCCAGGGGAAGACCGCCATCGCCCTGGCGGTGCTGAAGCAGCGGGGGATCAGGATTCCCGAGGACATCGCCGTTGTCGGTTTCGACGATACCCCGTGGTCGCCGATACTGGATCCACCCCTCACCGTGGTGACGGAGAACACCTTTTCCATGGGCCAGCAGGCGGTGCAGCTCCTGCTGGACCGCATCGAGGGGAAGAGGAAGGGCTCCACCCGGAACATCGTCCTGGAGGACGAGCTGATCGTCAGGTCATCCGCCTGAGCTTCGTCCCGACGGCACACTTGAATCATCACCGCACCGCCGTCTCTTCCATCATGCGGGGGAGGCGCCTTCCTTGATCGCACGGTTCCTCGCGCCGTCATTATTTACCGTCAAATGATAACTCTTCTTGACAAAAGGAGTTGCCTATATTACTACATATTTAATGACGTAAACGTGAAGTATGCCTCGTTTTGTACCGATACTATGAATTGGGTGGTGGCATATGAGTACCTTGCGGTTTCAATGGCTGGACTACCGTGAGCATCGGGGCGAGATCGAGGCGCTGCGGAAAAAGATCTTCGTCGAGGAGCTGAATCGAGAGGAGGCGTACATCCGCACCAGATGGGACGAAGAGGGGCTCCATCTGGGCACCTACGACGGGGACAGGCTCTTCTCCATTACGTCGGGTTTTCTGTTCTTCCACGACGATCCCATGCTGAAGGAATGGGAACTGCGCCCCCTGAAGAAGGGTGAGCTGGCCATTCAGGTGACAAAGAGGGCCAGTCTTCAGGAATACCGGGGACAGAAGCTGAACGAGCTGGCGGTGGTCCATCTGGGGATCGAGTTCCTCAAGGTGCTCGAAGTGGCCTATTACATCATCGCCTTTTACAACAAGCCGACCCTGAACGACCAGATACGGACGTACCACACCCATTTCGGCTTCGAGCCCTACAAGACGATCAGGTACAAGGGGGAGGACTGGACGCTGATCAAGCTCGAGGGGGAGGAGCGGTATCGGCAAACGGTGGAGAGCCTGGAGCCGGTCCTTCGGCAGTTCGCAGAGACACACAGCATCATGATGCAGCCCCTGGCTGAGCACCTGAGGGGCATGGACCATGTGAGGGATAGGATTAGGGACAGAATCAAGGGCCCGGAAAACAGAACAATCGTGTTTGGATAGAGAGGATTCCGACCGCATGAAAGCAGGGAAGAGCGCCGTTGAAGCCGATATACTCAAGCAGAACCTGTATCTCGCACATAAATCGATCCGGGACGAGATCCCCCGACTGATAAAGCAGGGGAAGCTGCTGTTCCAGGCGGAACGGGAATTCATGGAGCATCTGGCGGCCAGGCTGCCGGGCTCCAAGTTCCTCGATATCGGGAGCGGGACCGGCCTCTATCTTTCTCTCCTGGCCAAGGTCTTCAGCAGCTACGAGATGACCGGGGTCGACGTGTCGAAAAGCATGCTCGATTACGCCCGTCTCTGTTTCCCCAGCTTCAACTACGTGGAGTCGAGCATCTACTCCATGCCCTTCCCCGACAGCGAGTTTGACATCGCCCACGCCAGCTTCCTCTTTATCCATCTGAGCGAGCCGGTGACGGGCCTGAGGGAGGTGGCCCGGGTGCTGAAGCCGAAGGGGAGGCTTGTGGTCATCGACATCGATGACAGCACCTTCCGCGGTCCCAGGGTCATCAACGCTCTGGTGGACGCCTACGACGGCGTCTACGAGGGTAACAGGAAGATCATGTCGAAGCTGGAGTCCCTGGCGTCATCCCTGGGCTTCCGCATGGAGCAGAAACGGGTGTTCACCGTGGACAATACCGGCAACGACGGCGAGCTGACGTGCGAGAAGGACCGCTTCCACATCGGCAAGATGACGCTGTGGGGTCTCCTGGCGTACCTTGCCCAGAGGGAGGAGGTGGCCGCGGAATACGAGGCCGCGCAGAGCTATTACATGAGCCGCGATTGCGAGATCGAGGTCTCGATAATGAACCACGTATACGTGCTCGACAAGAAATGACGCAGAGGAGGCCCGCGATGCATGCTATCAATGAACAACGCCCGTCCGTGCTGGCTGACGCCGAGGACATGCTGGTCAACACCTCCAGGGACACCAAAAGGAAGATCCTCGTATCGCTGAATCTGAGCATCGCCATCCCGCTGGTCATCTATTTCTTCTCTAGGCTCTTCGGGGCCGGATTCCCGAGCCCGCAGCGCGATCTGATCCTCTATCCCTTCATGATAACGGTGAACATCTCCTCCGCCATATTCGGCCTGTATCACCTGAAAAAGAGCACCCAGGGGTCCCGCGTCTGGAACGCCATCTTCTCCTGGTCGTCGGTGATCATCGTCCAGCTTGCGGCGGTGGCGTTCCTGAACTTCACCCCCTCGCCGACGAACACCTTCCTGTTCGCCAACGCCATCGCGGTGCTGGCCATAATGGTGACAGGCCTCGTCATCAACCGGTGGTACGCGCTGTTCCACTTTTCCGTGTCCGTGGCGAGCCTCTGGTACGCGGCGATGAGCATCGGGTTCGGCTACGTGTACCTGGTCCAGCACCCGGTTTCGGGCGCTGTGGTGAACATTCCCCTGACGCTGTACATCGTGCTCTGGCACCTCATCTTCATCATCACCATCCTGATCATCTTCTTCGAGTCCAGCACCATTGACAGGATCATCAACGTCATCCCCAGGGTCGTGGACAAGCTCCGCGAGGCGGCGAAGAAGCAGCAGCAGTTGGAGATCGAGAACATGCGGATGTCCACCGAGCTGGAGATCGCCCAGCGGCTGCAGACCATGGTTCTCCCGCACCGGTCCGAGTTCAGCCAGGTGAAGGACCTGGCCATCGCCGCCAGCATGGACCCGGCCACCGAGGTGGGGGGCGATTACTACGACATCCTCCCCACCGACGACGGCGTCTATTTCAGCATCGGCGACGTCACCGGCCACGGCCTGAGCTCCGGTGTGGTGATGCTCATGGCCCAGTCCGCCTTCAAGATGGCGCTCCAGTACTCCAAGGGGGACCTCCCCGACATGATGCAGAAGATGAACTCCGTGCTCTTCTCAAACATCCGCTACCGGATGCAAGAGGAGACAAACATGACCATGTCGGTGCTGAAGTACCAGGACGGCCTCCTCTCCATCTGCGGACAGCACGAGAAGGTCCTGATGCTCCGGAACGGCGACCCGGTGGAGAAGATCGACACGATGGACCTGGGGCTCTACGTCGGATTCGTGGAGGACATCAGCAGGTCGCTGAACGTGATGCAGATCAAGATGGCGCCGGGGGACATTGTGATGCTCTACACCGACGGGGCCACCGAGGCGGAGAACGCCCATGGAGAGGAGTTCGGGATCGACAGACTCGCGGAGTCCCTCAAGAAGAACGCCGAAAGCACACCGGACACCATCATTCAATCGGTGATGAGGGACATAGAGGCGTGGATCAGCGGCCACACGAAATTTGACGATATAACACTCGTTCTTTTCAAGAGGATGATCTAGTCTCCAATACAACAGAAAAGGAAGGACCATATGGGAAAGGCGGAGGTTTTCGGCAATTTTGATTACATCCCCCAGGGGATGGAGCCGGAGGGAATGCTCTCCATGACGGTGCAGCCGATCGACCTGATCACGTACTGGCGTCGCTGCGGTCTCGTTGCCGACTTCGGGGCGAAGTTCTACGCGTACGCCTACTCGACGCCCAACGAATACCTGGAGAACACCATATCCACCGTGCTGAACGAGCTCGTGGAAAACGGGGCAAAGTTCTCCAGGCAGAAGGAGTCCTACGTCAGCATTTCCCTCAGGCATTTCATCAACGTCTTCGCCATAGAGGTGGTGAACGAGACCACCCTGAAGATCGCACAGAACTTCAAGGAGTACATCAAGAAGCTTCTCTCGGCGGACCTTGAGAAGATGTACTTCGACAGACTGGAAAGCAGAAAGGAGAGCGACGAGGGCTCCGGTATGGGCCTGCTCATGCTCCTCAAGGATTATCCGTCCTTCCTGGGCGCCTCCTTCGAGAATTTCGGATCCGACGGAAACGAGTACGCGAGAATCACGATACGAATTTTTTTAAAGATAGAGGAATGATATGAATATCACCAACGACGACTTTTCCATAGTGTTCGACGAGGCCCAGCGCTCCATCGTCTTCAAGGGGTCGCTGCGGCTGCTGAACGTCAAGGAGTACGAGCCGGTGAAAAGCCTGCTTTCCGCCGCCCACGATAAAAGCACCGGGCAGCTCACCCTGGACTTCAGGGATCTGAAATTTCTGAACAGCTCGGGGATCACCACCATCAGCACATTCGTGATCAACTCGCGGAACAGCAACAAGCTGAAGCTCGAGGTGCTTGGATCGAAGAGCATATCGTGGCAGGAGAAATCACTGATCAATCTCAACAAACTTTGGAGCGAGGTCAACGTGGTGCTGTCGTAGGGCCCCGGGGAAATGACGGCGAAGAGGATGCTATGAGCGGGACAAAGGAAGAACTGGTACAGAGGATAAAGCAGCTGGAGCAGGAGAACAGCGATCTCCAGACCCTGATGGAGAACGTGAACGACCACAGCACCGCGCTGGAGAACGATCTCGAGGAGAAGAACAAGGAGATCAACAGCCTCATCAACAAGATGAAGCACTACCTCTCGCCGCAGCTGTACGATTCGATAGTCGGGGGGACAATCACCGCCGATCTCGAATACCACAGGAAGATGCTCACCATATTCTTCTCGGACATCGTCAACTTCACCACCATCACCGACAGCATCGAGCCGGAGATCCTCTCCGACTGCCTGAACCTCTACCTGAACGAGATGTCCACCCTGGCGATGAATTACGGCGGCACCATAGACAAGTTCATCGGCGACGGCATCATGATATTCTTCGGCGATCCCACCACCAGGGGGGAGCGCGACGACGCCATGGCCTGCATCCAGATGGCCCTGAAGATGCAGGAGAAGATAAAGTCCATACGGGCCTTCTGGAACGAGAACGGCGTCCCGCTGAACCTCCAGGTGCGTATGGGTATCAACACCGGCTACTGCACCGTGGGCAACTTCGGATCCAAGGAGCGCATGGACTACACCATCATCGGCGGCCAGGTGAACATCGCCAGCCGTCTGGAGAGCAGTGCGAATCCGGACTCGGTACTGATCAGCGAGTCCACCTACACCCTCGTCAAGAACGCCGTCACGGTCACCCCCATGGCGCCGGTGAACGTGAAGGGGATCCACTACCCCATAAACACCTTCGAGGTGAAGGATATTCCCACCGAGGGACCCCAGAAGAAGAAGATCTTCGAAAAGATCGGCGACGGCTTCGTCATCGACCATATCATATTCAACCCGCAGACCACGGGTGAGGACACGCGGACGAAGATCGAGCACGCCCTGCGGAGCGCCCTGTCCATCGTTTCGAAATCAGGCAAGGCCTAGGGCGCGTATCGAGGAAGCCCGGGATTGTCGCGCACCATGCCGGCGGTTTTTCTGGACGAGGCAATGAAATACGGCACCGCCATCGTACTGGATCTCCCCCCCGTGGGAATCCGTATCGTCAGGGAGGGGGACGCCGTCCCTGAGGGGGCCGAGCGGTTCCGCGGGGTTTCCTACTGCCAGGCCGTCCTCCGGGCCACCTTCGGCAAGGAGGTGCTGGTCCTTTCGGATTCGATCCAGGTCTGCCAGTGGGCGCCGGTGGTGCTGGGCTTCAAGGAACCGGAGAACGAATTCGAAAAAAGCATCGACATCCGGTTCCCCGCCGGCACCGACTCCCTGTATCTGGCGCCCATCACGAAGTTCGCCGGGCGCCGGAAGCCGGACGTGGTGGTCATCAGGGCAGACGCCGAGACGTACCGGACCATCCTCACCGCTTTGGGATTCGAGAGCTTCATTCACTACAAAGACTACGGCCGCGATGCCACGGCCCTGGCCACCTTCGCCGAGGGGCCCGGGAGGGGTTTTTCCGCCTGGGCCATACGAAACGGAAACCGGTGGCTCCACTGGATGAACCGCTTCGCCTGGTGGCAGAGGACCACGACCCTCCTCTTCAGGAGCACCGTGATCACCAGGATCTTCGACCGGTTCATCACGAGATTCATGGCCAACATGTCGATCTGCAGGAACAGCACCGTCATCCCCCTCCGGACCGGCCTGGCCAACATCAGCTTCTTCTGCACGGGGGGCGTCGCATGGGGGAAGAACCCCTCCGATTTCATGACCTCGGGATTCCCCTACGGGATCTATGAACGGCTCGCCCCGCTGCTCCGCTACCCGGGACTCCCCGGCTACGACGCCCCGGAGGAATCGGCGCTGCTCATGAAGCGGATGCGGGAGAACGCCTCGAAGATACAGGGGTGCGTGCGGTAATGCCGATGCCGGCCACAGTGATGCTGGCCCGCGCCGCGGGTCTCCTGGCCGCCCCCGCCGCCGCGCTGCTGGCCCATCTGGTCATAGCCGAGGAGAGCCGCATCAGGAAGTCCCTCCTCTATATTTTTGCCCGTCACATCGAGGTCCCCCTCCTGCGGGTCTCCTATCACCTCCTGCGGGGAAAGTGGAAGCGCATCGGATCGAACAGGCTCTTCCGCGCCGTCGCCTCCCGACTCTTCGCCCGCCCCTTCGGCTACCTGGGTGACACGGCGAAGCCGGTGCCGTACCGGCAGGCGCTCCGGTATATCGACGCCCTGGAGGGTTCCATCGCGGTGGGACCCTGCAGGTGCAGGATAGGGCACAGGGCGTGCCACCATCCCCTGGAGACCGACATCGTGCTGCGCACCGGCTACGGTGCATGGACCAGGGCCTTCCCGAGGGACTACCGGACCATATCGAAGGACGAGGCGAAGGAGATCGTGACCATGTGCCACGGCCTGGGGATGATGCAGATGATCTTCGTGCACTGCCCGGTGAACCTCTACAACGAGTACGTCATATGCAACTGCTGTACCTGCGGCTGCGTCCCCTATATCATACACAAAGAGCTGGGACAGCGGAACTACCCCCTCATAGACGGCTACTACCTGGCGGTCACCGACCGGGAGCGCTGCAAGGGGTGCGGAACCTGCGTCGGGGTCTGTCCCTTCGACGCCAGGGTGCTCCGGGAGGGGGGCGGCAGGACCGCCGGGAACTGCTACGGCTGCGGGATGTGCGCCGACGCCTGCCCGGAGGAGGCCATATCCATGAAGATGCTGCGCGATCCCCTGCCGCCCCGGGCCGGTGACGGGGGGTGGCCCACGGGCTACCGGCCCGGGCTCTACCGGCAGCACAAGCCCTACGGGGAATGAGCGGAGGAGGTGGGATGATGAACTTTGCCGATGCGTTCGTACGGGAGCGGTGCACCCTCTGCGGCAGGTGCTTCCAGGAGTGTCCCGTCATGCACCTGCCCCTGAAAAGGGCGAAGCGGGAGATGGAGCGTCTCCTGAAGGGGGAGATGACCAGCGACGTGCTGCAGCGGTGCACCAGCTGCCACAGCTGCAACATCCTGTGCCCCGAGAAGGCCAATCCCATGGGTCTGATACTGGAGCGGTGGCACCGGATGTACGAGGAGGAGGGGATGCCGGCAAGGGCACTCTACTTCACCCCCCACCATGTTCCGAATTTCAGGACCTACGTGCTGGAACGGCTCCCGGAGGACGAGAAGGCCCTGGTGAAACGGTGGGACGATGACTCCCCCTGCGCTGAGATCATGTACCCGGGGTGCAACGTCATCACCGCCCCCTATCTCACCATGTCCGGTATATTCGACGGCGTGGCGATACGCGGCTCCCTGGATCTCTGCTGCGGCGAGATGTACTACCGGACCGGACACTTCGGCCAGCTCAGGGCAGTGGCGCAGAAGCTGACGGCGCACTTTAAAAAAATGGGCGTGAAGAGGATGCTCATCCCCTGCACCGCAGGACGCAACCTCTTCACCAACATCCTCCCCCGGTACGGGGCGGAGTTCGACTTCCAGGTCGACCACGTCCTCCCCTGGATATACCAGAGGCTCAGGAGCGGCGAGCTGGGGGTCGTGCGACCTCTGGAGATGACCGTCACCATTCACGACTCCTGTCACGGCAAGGCATTCGGGGACCAGTACATGGACATACCGAGGAAAATCCTGGAGCTCCTGGGGGCCACCGTGAGGGAGCAGGAGTACATACGGGACACCAAGCTCTGCTGCGGCATCGGCGGCGGCTTCAGCCATCCCTCCTCCTACCACCCCCTGCGGATCACCCTGGCGGCCACCAGGGCGCTGAGGTCGTCGCACAAACCGGGGGCGGACGCCGTGGCGGTCTACTGCGCCGGCTGCCTCCAGCAGCTCTCGGTGGGGCAGCTGATCAATCCCCTGCGGAACATCCCCATCTACCACCTCCTCGAATTGGTGCAGATGGCCATCGGCGAGGAGCCGAAGCGCCGCATCAGGAGGCGGGCGATGACCCTCCTGGCCGGCGTGATCAGGAACCAGTTCCCGAAGGTTCTCTCCCGGCGCCGCTACCGGGCCATCGATCTGGACAGGATCGAGCGCTTCAGGAAGCCGTGACCGGCTATGGAGGAGGGTGGCACTCCGCTGTTCCCGTTCTGCAGACCGGTGGGTCCCGTGCGCGCTGTACTGATCCCCCTCTTCTGTGCCGTCGGCATCCTGGCGGCCCCCCCGCCGGTCCATGGAGATGAGCTTCCCGGGGATACGACGGCTGCCCCGCCGCGGTTGCGGCTGTGCCTCTCCTCGCTCACCGTGGGGAGGTACAATCCGCTGGGCCTGAGCGTGCAGCACCGGCTCATGTACAGCCTGCGGCTCTTCGATTCATCGTCCCCCCTTTTCCGGGACACCTTTATCGCCCTGGGGCCGTCGCTGAAGATCAACCCCACGAACCTGAAGGCGGGGCCACTTCTGGAGTTCCAGCCGCTGGCCCTGGTGCACCTCCGCCTCGGCTATGAGTTCGTCCGGTTCTTCGGCACCTCCGGCCACCTGCAGTCCTTCCCCTTCCGGGAGGTGCCCTACTCCGACAGCTACCACGACCATCACAGGAACCTGGGCTATGCCGCCAGTGGCCACCGGTACTTTATTGAGCCGGCCCTGCAGATGAAGGCGGGACCGGTGGCGGCCAGGACGATATTCACCCTGGAGTGGTGGAGCGTGGACCTGCGGCGCGGGGACCGGTTTTTTTACGATCCCACGCTCGATTCGATCCTTCCCACGGGGGAGTTGGTATGGGCAAACGATACCGACCTCCTCTACATCGACGGCCGGCTGATACTGGGGGTCCGCTGGTCCTCGGTGTTCCCCGGATCGCGCCGGTATCACATGCGGGTGGGGCCGGTGGTGGCCTGGTCCTTCAATACCGACGACTACAGCCTCCTCAACAGGCCCACGGTCCTTCTGGTGCTGGGCTGGTATCTCCGGCACCCCAGCAGGGGGGGATGGGCCCCCTACGGGGTGATCGGGTTCACCTTCTCCACGGATTTCCTGTAGTCCGCCGGATCGTGCGAATGGCGAACCGATGGACTCCGCATTTTCGACGGGTGCGACGCCAATCGCGGGT
Organism: Spirochaetota bacterium; assembly: GCA_016929135.1. Classification (GTDB taxonomy): domain Bacteria; phylum Spirochaetota; class UBA4802; order UBA4802; family UBA5550; genus JAFGJK01. The sequence continues at coordinate 15,287 of JAFGJK010000047.1, forward strand.
CAATGCAGAGGGTTCTCGCTCAGCCGGCATTCCGCGGGTTCCGACGGGATCACCGTTTTTTTAATGGACAGATTCGCCCCTTTATAATCTCTTTATATTCGACTGGTGCCGGGACGGTGAGGGTTCTGCGGTCCCCGCAGCGCCATGCACCGTGGATGTCCCGGCGTCCAATAGTTATGAGTCTTTTCAATATGATATTCAGGAGAGGTATTCATGCTGGTGGCAACCATTCTCGGCGGGCTCGGACTCTTCCTCTACGGCATGAAGGTCATGAGTGAGGCGCTCCAGAACGCGACGGGCGACGGACTGAAGAACATACTCTGGAAGGCCACCAACAACCGGATCAAGGGGCTGCTCACCGGCCTCGGGATCACGAGCATCATCCAGTCCTCCAGCGCCACCACGGTCATGCTCGTGAGCTTCGTGAGCGCGGGCCTCATCAGCCTCAATCAATCGGTGGGTATCATTCTCGGGGCGAACATCGGTACCACGGTGACCGGCTGGATCGTCGCGATACTGGGCTTCAGGGTCAAGATCGCCAGCTTCGCGCTCCCCGCCATCGCCATAGGGTTTTTCCTCCGTTTTGTGAAAATTGAAAGCGTCAGGTACTGGGGTGAGGTGTGCCTCGGATTCGGGCTCCTCTTTCTGGGCCTTTCCATAATGAGCGACGCGGTGAAGGACCTGCGCGGGTCGGCCATGGTCATGGGCTTCATGTCGCAGTACAGCGCCGACGACCTGGCGTCGACGATCATGGTCATCATGGTGGGAACCGCCGTCACCATGCTGGTCCAGTCGTCCAGCGCGGTCATGGCCATGACGATGACGCTTGCCTTCAACGGGCTTATCGACTTTCCCACGTCGTGCGCCCTGATACTGGGGGAAAACATCGGCACCACCGTTACGGCGAACATCGCCGCCGTCGGTGCGTCGCTGGAGGCACGGCGTTCCGCCAGGGTCCATCTGATGTTCAACATTTTCGGCGTGATCTGGGTCACAATGATTTTCAAGGCCCTCTTCCTCCCCCTTGTCGACCTGGTGGTTCCGGGCGATCCCTTTCAGGCAGATATCGTCGCGCGCTCCCATGCCATATCCGGGCATCTGGCTGCCTTTCACACGATCTTCAACGTTACCAATGCGCTTATCTTTCTCCCCTTTACCGGGGGCCTCGCGAAGATTGCGACAATGCTGGTGCCCGAAAAGGCGAGGGATCGGGAAAAGAAATTCCATCTCAAGTACATCTCCACGAGCCTGCTGTCGACGCCGGCGATAAACATCAACCAGGCCAGGCTCGAGACGAGGCGCATGCTGGGCATCGTGATGACAATGTTCAATCTGGTGATGGAGGTGTTCAAGAACCCCGAGCGCAAATCAGGCGATACGGTTGAAGAGATCCAGAGGCTGGAAAACCATACCGATCTGTTTGAAAAGGAGATATCTGATTTTCTCGTCAAGGTGCTGCAGGACAACATATCAGAGGAGCAGAGCCACGAGATCACGATAATGCTACATCGCATCAACGACCTGGAGCGCATCGGGGACCACTGCGAGGTGATGCTCAAGCTGATCAGGAGAAAATACGAATCGGGGATACAGTTTACGCCCGAGGCGACGGAGAACATCCTCGAAATCGCCGGCAGGGTGAACGCCTTTTTCGCCCTGATCGATTCTAATTTCACCAAGCTGAACGTGAACATCATGGCCGAGGCCTTGGTGATAGAAAACAGGATCAACGAGCTTCGCGGGGAGATGAGGAAGGATCATATACACCGTCTCAACGAAGGTGCCTGCGACGTTGATTCGGGGCTCATCTTCATCGACATGCTCACGAGCTTCGAGAAGATGGGGGACCACGCCTTCAACATCGCCGAGGGGCTCTCCGGGGTCAGGATCTACTGAACCGGGAAATCCGTGCGGGGGGACTCCCCGGCCGGCGGAGCCCATATACTGTCTGGCATGACGTGCAAATAGAGCACCTTCTGCCAGGTGCGTATCCTTCGGTCGCTGCGTGATTCGAACCGTCAATGTGGCGCCAGTCCGCCAGATGCCGATTTATACCTTTTTTCCTTTACATAAACATGGCATAATTGAAAAGATGGTTGATGCAACCAGGAGGGTTGCCGCATCGGTTCCATCCCGCAGTAGCAACGTTGCTGGGTGTGACGATACTCTTCTATACAGGCAATGATTTCGGAACAGTATCGAGGTGACGGTTTTCCATCATTCCGATGCGGCCGGTGGGGCAGTCAGTTATTTTAATATCAGACTGCCGATGGCTGATTGATTCGGCCTCCGGTTTCCCCGCAGGGATATGCGGCATCTGCTGTGCCTGCAGCGTCATAGAACCGGGAGCAGCTATGGCAGCAATTTCATCTCTCGATGACCTCAGGGGCGAAGGCCTTGAGGTGAATTCCTTTCCCGGCCTGTCCGGAGATTCCCAACCCCGTATTGCCATTTTTCAATATGCCGTGAAGACCTCCACCAGTACGTATCGCCAGGTTCGACCGGTGATATCGCGTCACGACAATTGGAGGGACCGCCGTCGCGATGGTGCGGTCAACAATGATGAGAGGGGTCATGGATGTGACAAGAGCAGAACGCTTCCGCTGTCTATCGTCAAGTGAGTGATATATGAGAATCCTGATCGTCGAAGAATCCGGCGCCACGGGGCGTTCGATGGCACAGCATCCCGAATCATCCGATGTCGAAATAATCGGAAGCGTGGGTGGCGCCAGAGAGGCAATGGCGGCAATATCCGCGCATACGCCCGACCTCATCCTTGTCGACATTCACAGATCGGATCCCGTCGATGGCATCGAGATCGCCAGGGTTATTCGAAAAATCCATGTCGTGCCCATCGTCTACCTGGTGGACGGATACGATGACAAAACGATTGCCAGGGCACGTGAAACCGATCCCCATGGCTATCTGCTCAAGCCGGTGGAGGTGCAGCAGCTCATCCTTGCGGCCGAAGCGATCCTTCACCGGTGCGGCCTGGAGATGCGGCGGAAGGAGAGGATGCAGCAATACTGGAATATATTCGAAAATGCCCTTGAGGGGATCTTCCAGACAACGCCCCAGGGGCGCCCACTGACCATCAATGCGTCCTTTGCGAGGATCTTCGGCTACGATTCGCCGGAGCAGGTCATCGAGACGGTGGAGGATATCGCGCACCAGATATATTTCAATCCTCGGGACAGGGATCATTTCAAGCAGGTGATGGCGGAGCTCGGGGCCATCAGGGGATTCGAGGCGCAGGCTTACAGAAGGGACGGCGAGATTATCTGGATCTCGATCAACGGCGTATCGGTGCGGGAGGACAACGGCTCCGTCCGCTACTATGAGGGGACCGTGTTTGACATCAGCGAACGAAAGAGAGCGGACATGGTTCTCAGGGAGCAGGAGAAGATGCTGAGGCTCATCACCGAGAACATGTATGATCTCATCAGCATGACGGATGCCGAGGGGTATTACACCTATGTCAGTCCCTCGAATAAAAGAGTCCTGGGCTATGAACCGGAAGAGATGATCGGACATCACGTCCTTGAGAACGTACATCCCGAAGACGCGACGATGGTTGCCGGGGCAATACAGCGTTCCATTGCGGAGAGAACATACGGCCAGCTTGTCTATAGGTACCGGCATCGCGACGGGCGCTACTTCTGGCTCGAAACGGTGGGAAGCCTGATCCTCGATCGCGACGACCGAATGACCGGCGCCGTGTTCTCGGCGCGAGATATCACGGACAAAAAAATGACCGAGGCGGCGCTGCAGGATAGCGTGGAAAAGTATAGAGCGCTGGCGAACAATGTCCCGGACATAATCTATTCTCTCGACGGCGACGGCGTGATCGCCACCGTGAACGATGAGGCGTTGAAGCTTTTCGGCTATCATTCTGAAGACATTATAGGAAAACCGTTCTCAACCATCATCCACCCGGATGATTCTCCGATGGTGAGTGATTCGTTTCTGCAGGCCCTGAGGGATCACCGCGAGTACACCAAGCGGCTTGAATTCCGGATCAGGGACAGGGGCGGGAGCTTTCACTGGGTGGAGCTTCACTCGCACACGCACTTTGACCAGAACGGTCTGCCGACCGGCGAGGAGGGGGTGCTGAGGGACATCACCGAACGGAAGCGTGCGGTGGAGGAGCTGCGGGAGAGCCAGGAGCAGATGAGGGGCATCTTCGATGCGTCCCTGACCGGAATATTCCTCCTGGATTCCGAGGGGCAAATCATGCTGGTGAATCACCGGATGGCGGAGCTGTTCCTGTGCCCTGTGGAGGAATTGACGGGTACCCACTATCTTTGCCGTGTCCATGAGTATGAAAGGGAGCCGACAACCGTTTCGCTCAACAGGCTTATAGAGGGGGATGACAGTATCCTGCAGGTGGAGCGCCATTATATCCGCAGCGACGGGAGCGATTTCTGGGGATTCCTCTCGATGACGAGGCTTGCGAGAGAGGACGGAGGCACCAGGGCCCTTCTCGGCGTGATCGCCGATATCACCGTTCAGAAGACGGCCGAGGAGGGGTTGCGGAAATCTCTTCAGGAGAAGGAGGTGCTGCTCAGGGAGGTGCATCACCGGGTGAAGAACAATTTCCAGATCATCATGAGCCTTCTCAACCTGCAGGCATTCAACATCAGGGATGACGAGATGGCCCGGCAGTTCGGCGAGGCCATAAGCCGGATACGCTCCATGGCCCTCGTGCACGAAAACCTGTACCGGTCCAGTGATCTCGCGCATATCAACTTCACGTCATACATATCCCTGATAGCGAAGGAACTGTACGCTGGCTGTGTTCAGAATGAGTCGAGCATTTCGCTCGGCATCGAGGCGGGTGAGATGGAGATGAACATCGAACAGGCGGTCCCGTGCGGCCTTATCGTCAATGAACTGCTCACGAACGCTTTCAAGTATGCATTCCCCAGGGGATGGGAGGGGGAGGGGCGCGTCCGTATCACGCTCACGGAATCGGTGGACGGCCGCGTCGAGCTGGCAATTTCAGATAACGGCATCGGCCTGCCCGATGATCTCGAGTTCAACGATGGCCGCACACTGGGTTTATCGCTCGTGCGGATGCTGGCGCATCAGATGCGGGGGACCATCGACTGCGACAGGAGCGGGGGGACGAGGTTCATGCTGAAATTCAACAAGTCCGATTGATGGTCATCCCGGAGATCGGTCAACACGGATACAGAGGGGGTTCCGCTCTTTAATCCTGCCGAAAAGAGCGCCCTGTGGGCATCAATGGAGTGCTGTATATTTGTTGCATGCCTGAATTTACACATTTTCACATCTCTCCTGGCAATAATTGTATACATAATTGACCACGGAATACTCATAGTAAAATCGAGGATATGCCATGAAGGATAGTATGGACACGAATCACGACTTCAACCCTCGCGTTCCGCGCGTGCGGTGCCACGGCGCGGGCAACCGTCTCCCGATGGTGATAGGATGAGCGAGATGGCGGCTCTCAAGCAGACAATCCTCATCGTTGAAGATGAGTCCTTAACGGCCGTGTCGGAATCCATAATGCTGGTGCGAAACGGCTACAGGGTCATCTGTGCGTCCAGCGGCGAGGAGGCCCTGGGGATCGTGCGGGAGAGGGATGACGTGGACATGGTGCTCATGGATATCGAGCTCGGACCGGGGATGGACGGCACGGAGGCGGCGGAGAGGATACTATCGATTCGGAATCTGCCGGTACTATTTCTATCGAACCACACCGGGATGGACATCGTTCAGAGGGCGGAGAAGATATCCTCCTACGGCTACGTCGTGAAGTACTCCGGTGAAACGGTGCTCCTCGCCTCAATCCGGATGGCCTTCAGGCTGTTCGATGCGTACACGAGGCTGACGGAAAAGGAGCGGGCCATCAGGGAGAGCCAGGAGAGGAATCAGCGGATGCTGGACTACGCCCCCGTGGGAATCTATGAAAGGGATATACCATCAGGGAAATTCCTCAACGTGAACGACAGAATGTGCGAGTTCACCGGCTATTCAAGGGAGGAGCTGCTGTCGCTCGACATGTCCGATCTGCTCACCGAGGCGAGCTACCGTGACCTGATGCAGCGCAATCGCAGGGTGATGGCGGGAGAGCCGGTTCCGGATGAACCAGAATACGAGATCAGGCTGAAGGATAAAAGCACGCGATGGGTGGTATTCATCGGCAGGTACATCTACGGCGCCACAGGGTCGGTGACCGGGGCTACGGTGGTATTCTATGACATCACGGAGCGGAAGAGAAAGGCACTGTGGATTGAGCAGGTGAACCGGATCATGCTGGACAGGGCAATCGATCCGATCTTCCTGTTCAATCGTGACGGGGAATACAGATATGTCAACAGGGCCTTCACAGAGGGCGTGGGGCGATCGAGCGCCGATATAATCGGGAAAAAAATATGGGATATTTTCCCCGGGGCGGAAGGGGACCTGCGCTTCTCCATGCTGCAGAGGGTGTATGAGACCGGCGAACCGGGTGATATTGAAGCCCGTGTGCCGAGGCCCGGCGGGGACCGCCACTACATCACCACGTACAGTCCGATTCCGGGCGAGGACGGGGAGACGCAAGCGGTGATATGTACCTCGAAGGAGATTACCGAAATCAACAAGGCAAGGAGCGCCCTGAAAAGCTCTCTTGAAGAGAAGCAGACACTCTTCCGTGAGCTTCAGCATCGTTTCAAGAACAATCTCTCCATGATAACAAGCCTGGTATCCCTGCAAAGAAACAGCGTGATGACCGATGAGGCCAGGGATGTCCTGGAAAACCTGCAGGGGAGGATAGAATCCATAGCCCACCTCTACGCGATTCTCTATAACTCAGACGGTGATACGGTGGTTTTTCTTGACGAGTATATAGAGACAGTAGTCCGTTCCATCTCACGGACCTTCGTCGCCGGGCTGGGGGCGGTCACAGTGAAGACCGAATTGGATCGTATTCCCGTTGATATGAAGAGAGCGTCTTCATACGGCCTGATTGTCAACGAGCTGCTGACCAATGCCCTGAAATATGCATTTCCCGACGGGAAGGATGGAAGCATATGGATTCAATGCGTCGAACGTGACGGCGCAATAACCCTCTCCGTCTCGGATGACGGCATCGGACTGCCGGAGGGCTTCATGATAGATAAATCCCGCGGATTCGGCATGTTTTTGCTGAAAATCATGTCCCAGCAGCTCGGCGGTTCGTACCGCTGTGAGGGGGGGGAGAAGACGGTCTTTGCAGTGGACGTACCTTTGAAAAATCCGCAGGCGATGCTATCACCTTCCGGACAGTCCGGCCATATGAGAGAAAATTGAAATCACGGCGATCGGCATTACCTTTCGATTTCTCACCGGTACTTTTTTCGGTGCTCCATCGGCCGTCGGGAGGCGTGAATCTAGCGTGGTAGATGCGGTCTCTGCGATAGAGGGTGTAGGGCCTGATTCCGGACAGATTGACCATCTCAACCTCTGCACAGATAGCTGCTCACACTTTGCTCACACTATCTGCAATTCCAAGGGTTTGCAAGACGCTGGCGGTTTAGTAGTATTCGTATCTTCTGGGCCTGCCCCGGAAAAGAGGACACGAGGTTAAGCACAATGAGTATACTTAACGGAGAGGTCCACAATGGCAGAGAGAAGAAAGTTTGACAGACAGTTCAAGATCGATGCGGTGA